>JBIIHY010000420.1:0-4257 GCA_044235305.1 Bdellovibrionota bacterium | reverse complement strand
GTTCATTCGTTGGACACAGATCTGAAAGCATTACCTTTAATGTTTATGGTCAAGCTTATAGTCCTGCTGCTCTCAGCGAGCTTGCAGATGCAATTGACTATGGGGTTGATCTCTCACCTCTGAAGCAAGCAGCGATCAAGTTTCACCCCGCTTTCAAGTAAGCTGCTACCAAGCAACTTTTTCCTAAATTTCACGATTAATAGATTGAGATCTTTGCGCTCTTCGACACGGGAGGATGAGAGACGTGTGTTTACAAAACGTTACCTCTACCGATTTTAGTATATGGATTTTTGTCAATGAATATGCGATGTTATCGACGGGAAAATGTATGCAGTACACCTGCAAAGCAGACCAGCAAACTTACATGCTGCAAACGAAGAAGAAACGGACGGATGAAGCTCACCGACAACGAAATACGGGACATCACACGCTACCTAGAAGAGGGTAAACCCTTACCCGATCATTACCGCTTTCTCCTTTTTGAAGATAAGAGACAAGTTGAATTAGTTTGGAACGGAAAGACTAATGATGTCTGTTCCGTTGTGCTTCCGTTTCAGGTCATCGAGCAGGTGGATGAACCACGAGCGGAAAAGTTATCCGATACAAAACTTCAAATGTCTCTCTTTGATGTTGATAAGAGAGGTCGTCAGCTAAAAGGTTGGACGAATAAACTTATCTGGGGTGACAACAAGCTCGTCCTCAGTAGCTTGAAGAATGGACCACTCAGAAAGGAGATCGAAGATCAGGGTGGAATTAAGCTCATTTACATTGACCCACCTTTTGATGTCGGTGCGGATTTTTCCTTTCAAGTGGAGATAGGTGGTGATGAGTTTAAGAAGGCACCCAGTGTTCTTGAAGAGCTTGCTTATCGAGACACTTGGGGGAAAGGCACAGATTCCTTTATTTCAATGATCTATGAACGATTGGTTCTCATGAGAGGACTTCTGTCCGAGAATGGATCCGTCTACGTGCATTGCGACTGGAGACTTAACAGTCTCCTCAGATTGGTTCTAGATGAGGTGTTTGGCTCCAACTTTTACCGAAATGAATTGAGATGGAAACGGCAACCTGTGCGTGGAGCAAAAGCGACTTCGCAGCAGTATGCACGAAACTCAGACGTTATTTTGTTCTACAGTAAAAGTGATTCCTGGATTTGGAATGGAGCGTACAAACCGTACGACCCTGCTTTTATCAAAGCAAAATTTAGACCCGATTCGAGTGGGAGACTATTTAGGGACTGCGACCTAGGTGACTACTCGGAGCAATCTATTCAGGAGTTTGAAAGACAAGGTAAAATTTACGTCACGAAATCTGGAAAGAAGAGATTGATTAGATTTCTAGACGAAGAGAAAGGGGAATCGGTGGGTGATATAATTACCGACATTCCTGAAGTTAACTCAATGGCGGAGGAGCGTACTAATTATGCTACTCAAAAACCAGAAGAGCTTCTTGAGCGATTCATTAAGGCGTCGTCATGCGAGAATGACATCGTTTGTGATTTTTTCTGTGGTTCAGGGACCACTCTCGCTGTTGCAGAGAAGCTTAACCGTAAGTGGATAGGGTCAGATTTAGGAAAATTCGCAATCCATACAACTAGAAAGCGAATGATACAAGTTCAACGTGAACTTAAATCATCTGGCAAAGACTATCGTGCTTTTGAGCTCCTAAACCTTGGTAAATACGAACGGCAGCACTACGTCGGAGTGAACGAGACTCTAAGAGATGAAGAGAAGCGTAAGCAGCTTCAAGCAAAAGAACGCAATTTCACCGAACTCATTCTAAAAGCTTACAAAGCTGAACCAGTAGAGAATTTCAGAACGTTCCACGCAAAGAAGTCAGCACGATTAGTTGCTGTTGGACCAATTAATCTTCCTGTCACTCGCAAATTCATTGAAGAGATCATCAAGGAGTGTCTTGAGAAGCACATCACTAAAGCTGATGTGCTTGCGTTTGAGTTTGAGATGGGATTGTTCCCAAACATTCAAGAGGAAGCTCGTGGACGAGGAATAGACCTCGCACTGAAATATATTCCTAGAGATGTTTTCGATAAACGAGCAATAGAGAAAGGTCAGGTGGTGTTCCACGATGTCTCTTACATCGAGGTAAAAGCACATATCAAAAAGAATACCGTTGCAGTTGAGCTAACGAACTTCTCTGTCTTTTACTCACAGGAAAACATTGCAAACGTTGAAGCATCGCTTGACCCTGGAAAGAACAAGATTCTCGTCGAGAATGGTCAGATCATAAAGGTATCCAAAGATAAGAAGGGAATTGTTTCTCGTGAGGTTCTCACCAAGAAGTGGAGCGACTGGATCGATTACTGGTCAGTCGATTTCGACTTTGAGGATAAGAAAGAGATTATTCGTGTTCAAACTGACAAAGGTGAGATCGAAGAAGCGTGGACAGGTGACTACGTTTTTGAAAACGAATGGCAAAGTTTTCGCACCAGAAAAGACCGCAAGCTTGAGCTAGTAAGCGTTGCTCATGAGGTCAGCAAGGGTAAGCGAAAGATCGCTATTAAGGTCGTTGATATCTTTGGTAACGACACGATGAAGATTATTGAGGTCAATATTTAGGAACGGTAATGGGTTTACATCCAGATTTTTCAACATCTCCGTATGATGTGCTTGAACCAGATACAAGATGGTTCCCTGCTGATGAAACCCTCAGACAGAAACGATACGATCACTTAGTTCCACCTTTAGTTGCTCGTCTCAGAAAAGAAGTTAAATCTTGGAGAGACTCAGATTATGCAGGTGCTTCAGACACCTCTAAAGCACTGCTCAAGTGGTGGTTCGACCGTGAGCATCTACTTCCAACTAACAACGGTATTGTTGCTCCATTCCGATATTACTACGCACAGCGTGAAGCTGTAGAGACAGCAATCTACTTAATTGATGTCGTTGGAGTGAGCGACAAATATGACTTGATGCGATTTGATAGCTCAGGTGCTCTTTCTGCTGACATGTTCAGAGAAACCTGGAGACGCTTAATTCTAAAGCTTGCTACAGGTAGCGGAAAAACAAAGGTTCTCAGTCTTCTTATTACTTGGAGCTTTTTTCATAAAACTTATGAGGAGAACTCAACCTTAGCTAGAAACTTTCTTCTCATCGCTCCAAACATCATAGTTCTTGATCGTTTGCGGAATGATTTTGATGGTCTAAAAATCTTCCGTGATGATCCTCTTATTCCTGACAATGGATATGAAGGACGTAACTGGGATGATGACTTTCAATTAACTCTGCATATTCAAGACGATATTGGAGTAGTTCCCAAAACGGGAAATCTCTTTTTGACCAATATTCACCGTGTCTACGAGAGCAGTAATAAAGTTCCGAGTGCGGATGATGAAAACACAGAAGATTATTTCCTTGGTCAAAGAGGTGTAACCAAGACTACAGACAACAAGGTCAATCTTGAAGATATCGTTCGTTCTATCGATGAGCTTGTTGTTTTAAACGATGAAGCTCACCACGTTCACGATGATAGGTTAGCTTGGTTTAAGTCTATTCAGGACATTCATCACAAGATGTTGATGAAGGAGAAGAGCTTATCTCTTCAGATAGACGTGACAGCGACACCTAAGCACACCAATGGTGCTATTTTCGTTCAAACGGTTTCAGATTACCCCCTAGTAGAAGCAATTCATCAAAACGTTGTGAAGCACCCAGTGCTTCCGGATGCTGCAAGTAGAGCAAAGCTTCAAGAGCGTCAAAGTTCTAAGTTCACCGAGAAGTATCGAGACTATCTTCACTTGGGTTTTCTTGAATGGAAGAAAGCTTACGAAGAGCACATCAAGCTACAAAAGAAAGCTGTTCTGTTCGTAATGACTGATGACACTAAGAACTGCGATGAAGTCGCTGAGTTTTTAGAAAGCACTTACTCAGAGCTTAAAGGTGCTGTTCTTGTCATTCATACCAAGAGCAACGGTGAAATCGCTGAGAGTTCTTCGGCAAAGAATAAAGAAGAGCTTGAGAAGCTAAGAACCGCAGCGAATGAGATTGATAAGCTTGAGTCACCCTATAAAGCTATTGTCTCAGTCTTGATGCTCAAAGAAGGATGGGATGTAAGGAACGTGACCACCATCGTTGGTCTTAGAGCTTATAGCGCAAAAAGCAACATTCTACCTGAGCAGACTTTGGGTCGTGGTCTTAGAAGGATGTACCGAGAACTGGATGTTGCAGAGTACGTCAGTGTTCTTGGAACTGATGCTTTTATGGAGTTCGTTGAAAGCATCAAGAGTGAGGGAGTCGAGCT
>JBIIHY010000166.1:0-6880 GCA_044235305.1 Bdellovibrionota bacterium | reverse complement strand
GAATTCGGTTGTGTGTTCATAAAATCTGGCTACCCATTCAAGTTATGGGTAATAGCATAGCCACGGTATCGTATTCCCAGCTTTAAGGGTAATTATCCCCCTAAATTTCTTTATTTTCGCCCCATCCAATAGTACATTTCGGTTTGTTTTAGTAAGGAAGTGGGGAACCTAGTGAAGTTTCTGAATCTTGTTGTGGTGGTCTTTGCCGTTGTCATGAGCGGTGAATCTATCGCCGAGGAATCAGCGACTTCGCCTATCGCCGGCGCGTGCCAGCTTTCTCTGTCACTTGATGAGTTTCGCGCCCATGCCCTCAAAGAGAGTCCGCTGATAGCTGAGATAGATCGTGACTACGCTCTACAGGTAGCGCGCTCGTTTGATGCAGAGATTTTTTCTAACCCTGAAGTTACAGTTGAGCAGACCTATACGCGCATGGCTATTGGCGGAGCTAACGATTCACAATCGTACGTTAGCCTCGGTCAGCCCCTTAAGATATCTCAGCTTGGCGCCAGACAACGTTTCGCAGATCTCGTGCGCAAGGCAGGTGACCTTGAAAAGAAGTTAAAGCTACTTGAGTTTCAGCAGAAGCTCTTTGCTCAGTATCATTCACTCCTTTTTTTGCAAGAAGCCCAAGTGGCACTCTCTGAAGCAGCGGGATTAGCTGCAGATGGGTTGACGCAGGTGAAGCGCGCTGTGGCGCAGGGGTTGCTTTCGGAAGGTGATGAGGCGCTCTTTGAAGGCGAGCTCTTTCGGTTGCAGGCACAGGTTATGGGGCTAAGCGCTCAGATGGATTCGCTCCAGCGTGAGTTGTCAGTTGTTCTTGGCACTAATTGCAGGGTGAACGCTGCTAAGGGGGTAGAGGTTCCACCGCTTCCAGAGTTAAGCGAAATTGTCACTGTCGCTTCTCAGAGCGATATAAGCGAAGCTGCTCGTCTCGGAGTGCTTGAAGAGGTGGCGCGTGAGCAGGAGCGCGTTGCGCGGCTTGATCAACTTCCTCTTATTACGCCGCGAGTAATCTACCAGCATACAAACGACGGCGGCGATTTTATTGGCGGTGGAATTTCTCTACCACTTCCGCTTTGGAATCGAAATCAAGGAGAGCGCACAAAGACATCCGCCGAGCTCACGGCTGTGCAGCGTAGACAGCAGTTCTTACAGGGCGGAGGGCTACAGGGGCTGCTTGCTACGACCCGCTCTGCGGCGGCGTATTCGCAACAGCAAGCCTCACTGTACACAACAAAAGTGGTGCCAGCATTTCAACGCGCCTACCGAGCGCAGGAGAGATTGTATCGACAGGGCAAGGGGACCGTGCTTGACGTGTGGCAGACGTTGCGCGCGTACACTGATGCACAAGAGCAAGCACTCGGCCTAAAAGTGCAGGCGCTCTCAGAGCGCAGCAAGCTCTCAATCCTGGTAGGTCAAGAGGTGTAGAGGAGATAGTATGGTGCCTGGGGTGCGATGGTTATTTCCGGTTGTTGCGTTTGTGACAGTTGGAGCAGCGTTGGGGTGTAACTCAGCAGGGCGCGATGCAACAGAGCACGCTCACGGCGTACATGAGCACCATGACGATGAATTTGAGCGTGGGCCTCACCGTGGTAGGTTGCTCGTAGACGGCGACTTTAAGCTTGAGCTTTCGATCTTTGAGGACGGTGTACCACCGCACTTTAGAGTGTACGGTTTTGTTGGCGACAAGGCGCTCTATCCGCAGGATTTCTCAGCTACGGTAACCCTAAAACGTTTAGGCGGTAAGGAAGAGCGTTTCACTTTTACTCCTCAAGGTGATTACCTCACTAATCCGCAAGAGGTTATTGAGCCGCACTCGTTTGATGTTGATGTGGTGGCAGAATACAAGGGAGTGAGGCACTCGTGGAGCTTCTCATCATATGAGGGGCGCACCTCTATCGAGGCAGCGATAGCGCAGCGAGCAGGCGTGCAAGCAGCTGTTGCCGGTGCTCGCGTTATAGAGAGTAATCTAGCAGTGCGGGGCAAGATAATCCCCAGCGAACACCGAGTAGCCCACATCATGCCGCGCTTCTCAGGGGTTGTTAGAGAAGGGCGTAAACACATCGGTGACCCGGTTCAAAAAGGTGAGGTGTTAGCGACCATTGAAAGCAATCAGAGCTTACAGCCTTTTGAGGTTAAATCACCTATCCCTGGAACGGTTATTAATGGACATCTGATCGTTGGCGAGTTTGTTCCTGAAAATCAGTGGGTCTTTATCGTTGCTGATATCTCTGAGGTTTGGGCTGAGTTTTCTGTCCCGCTTAGTGAGCGATTTCGTATAGACGTAGGGCAGCGGGTACTTATTCGACCCCTCGACTCAGAAAGAGAGGTTGAAGGTAAGATAAGCTACATCTCACCGTACAGCGATGAGCGTACCCAGTCTCAGCTTGTGCGCGTTGTTGTGCCGAATACGTCAAAACTTTTCATGCCCGGGATGTTTGTGACAGCGCAGATAGTAACCGGTGAGGGCTCGGTGCCAGTTGCAGTGAAGAAGGATGCCCTGCAAACCTTTCGCGATTGGCAGGTTGTGTTTCTTAAAGTAGGGGACAGCTATGAGGTGCGGCCCGTGCAGCTTGGACGCTCTGATGCCGAATGGGTGGAAGTTGTCAGCGGACTCTCTGCGGGCGAGGAATATGTGGCTGAGAATTCATTTGTGATTAAAGCGGATATCTTAAAATCCGGAGCGAGCCACGACCACTAAACACCATGATAGAGATTTTAAGCAAGATAATCAGGGCATCAATTCGTCACCGCTACGGTGTCGTCATTGCAACGGCGTTGGTAGCTGTTGGCGGGATGCTTTCCTACCAAAGCCTCATCATCGATGCTGTACCGGACATCACTAACGTCCAGGTGCAGATTAACACCGAGAGCAAAGGGTACTCGCCCTTTGAGGTTGAGAAGACAGTTACGCTCCCGATTGAGCGTGCACTTGCGGGAATACCGGGGCTTGAGTCTACGCGCTCGATTTCGCGTTACGGTTTGTCGCAGGTGACTGCTGTCTTTAACGACAAAACGGATATCTACTTCGCTCGACAACTTATCTCACAGAGTCTGCAGGAGGCTAAAGAGCGGCTTCCCGCCGGAATCTCTCCATCGATGGGGCCGATAGCAACCGGTCTGGGCGAGATAGTCATGTATACCCTTGAGGCTGACCGGCAAGCAGCTAAGCCGCTCTCGCTTGAGGAGCTACGCGAAGTTCAGGATTGGATTATCAAGCCGCAGCTCCGCACGGTTCCTGGGGTCGTTGAAGTGAACTCTATCGGTGGTGCTTCGAAGGCGGTTGTAATCTCGCCTTTGGTTGAGAAGCTGCGGGCGTACGAGCTCACCTTCGATGATATCGCTTTAGCTGTAGCCAGCAACAACTCAAACATAGGTGCTGGCTTTATTGAAAAGAGTGGAGAGCAGTTCCTAGTGCGAGTTCCAGCGCAAACGCGCTCTTCGGCAGAGATTGGAGCTATCAGTGTGAGCGTTCACGAGGGAGTACCGGTGTATGTGCGAGACGTCGCACAGGTAGCGTTCGGCTCCGAGCTGCGCCATGGTGCTGCAACCGAGGATGGGCGAGAGATAGTTATTGGAACCGTCTTCATGCTTAAGGGCGAGAACGGACGGGTTGTCTCAGAGCGTGTGACGAAGAAGATTCAGGAGATCTCAACCTCGTTGCCCGAGGGTGTAACGATAAATGCGCTCTACAATCGCTCGAATCTTGTTAATTCCACTATAGCAACAGTTAAAAGAAACCTAGTAGAGGGGGCGCTACTGGTAATAGCGGTCCTCTTCGCAGCGCTTGGTAACTTCCGCGCAGCGATTATTACAGCGCTTGTAATTCCGATATCCATGTTGATTACCATCATCGGTATGGCGCAGACCCGAATGAGTGCCAATCTAATGAGTCTCGGGGCGCTTGATTTCGGTATCATCGTAGATGGCGCAGTCATTCTGGTTGAGAACTGTATCAAGCGGCTCAGTGCTGCGCAGAAGCGACTGGGGCGCTCGTTAACACAGGAGGAGCGCTTGCATGAGGTGTACGAGTCCTCGCTCGAAGTGCGCCAGGGCACGATGTTCGGTGAGCTTATCATCATGGTGGTGTATGTGCCGATCTTGGCCCTCGGAGGCGTTGAGGGGAAGATGTACCACCCGATGGCGCTTACGGTGCTTCTGGCGCTTGCAGCGGCATTTGTTCTCTCGCTGACTTTTGTGCCGGCGGCTGTTGCTATCTTTCTGCGGGGTGACGTGCAAGATCACGGTGCAGGGTGGCTAGAACGGTTGCAGGGTGGCTATCGCGGGTTGTTGACGCGGCTGCTAACGGTGCCACGACGGGTGGTGGGATTCGCTGTTGCGCTATTTCTGCTCTCATTGGTTCTCTTGGGCCGACTCGGCTCAGAGTTTATCCCTGCGCTCGATGAAGGTGACATAGCAATGCATGCGCTGAGGATACCTGGCACGTCACTTGAGCAGGCTATCAAGATGCAGCACCAACTCGAGGAGACGATTAAGACAGTGCCTGAAGTTGCGCACGTGTTTGCTAAGCTCGGTACCGCAGAGATAGCAACGGACCCTATGCCACCGAGCGTTGCAGATGGGTACATTATCTTAAAGCCGCGCTCTGAGTGGAGCGATAGTAAGAAACCGAAAGCAGAGGTAGTCGCAGAGATAGAGCGGCTGGTGGCTGCGATTCCGGGAAACAACTACGAATTCACGCAGCCGATACAGATGCGCTTTAATGAACTCCTTGCTGGAGTTAGAAGTGATGTAGCCGTGAAGGTGTTCGGGGATGACTCGGATGTGCTACTTCAATACGGAGAGGCGGTAAGCCGCGTGCTGCAGGGGATTCCAGGGGTTGCTGACCTGAAAGTTGAACAGGTCACTGGGTTGCCTTTGGTGGAGGTTCTTCCCGATAGAGAGAAGATAGCCCGTTTGGGGCTCAACGTTGCAGAGGTTCAGCATGCTATTCAGACAGCTTACGCAGGAAGAGAAGTAAGCCGGTTCTATCAAGGCGACCGGAACTTTCCTATAATAGTGCGGCTCCCAGATAGTGAGCGACGTTCTCTCGATAGTATTATATCGCTGCCGATCGCACTTCCTGAGGCGACGAACGCACCAGCTGGGCACTTTAATACTGAGCGGCTAGCGCTTAAATCTGAGGCCACGGCGGGGCGGCCCTTTGTGTTGTTAAGTGATGTGGCGAGTGTCTCGGTGTCTGTGGGGCCAAACCAGATCAGCCGTGAAAACGGTAAGCGCAGGGTGGTTGTAACTGCAAATGTGCGCGACCGTGATCTTGGTTCCTTCGTTGATGAAGCGCAGCGTGAGGTGTCTCAGAAGGTAAAACTCCCGGCTGGATACTGGATGGGGTGGGGCGGACAGTTTGAAAACCTGATATCGGCTCGTAATCGACTTGCAATCGTGGTGCCTATAGTACTCTTGAGCGTCTTCGCACTTATCGTTCTGACCTTTAGGTCCCTTGGATATTCTCTGATAGTGTTCAGCGGTATTCCGTTTGCACTTACCGGTGGGGTAATTGCCCTGTGGTTGCGCGGAATACCGTTTTCAATTTCGGCGGCGGTTGGCTTTATTGCTCTCTCGGGGGTGTCGGTTCTGAATGGGCTCGTGTTGGTGAGCTTCATACGACATCTGATGACAGAGGGGTACGGGCACACAACAGCAATCGTTGAGGGAGCGGTTTCGCGTTTGCGACCAGTGCTCATGACTGCTTTGGTTGCGTCTCTTGGCTTTGTTCCGATGGCTATCTCTCAAGGAACGGGCTCAGAGGTTCAACGCCCACTGGCAACAGTGGTAATTGGAGGAATTATCTCGTCAACTGTTCTGACCCTTATCGTTTTGCCGGTTTTGATGGGGCGGGTTCGTGGCGGGACCAGTGCGCGGCTCAAAATGTCAAAACCTACGCATTAGTCTGAGGACTTCCGGCTACCTCAAGAAAGTCGGTGACTTTACTACGAGTGTTGGCGCGCTTCGCCGGTGACATAGTAGTATAGGGATTAAGATATATTTAAAAATTGAATAAAATGGAGTTCTGATGGGTCGGTGGTTCATGGCACTAGCGGTATGTATCGTATGCGGGTCGGCTGATGTGGGGAGAGCGCAGCCATCGCCTTCAGTTTGTCGAGATGAATTCTGCTTTCCAGCGCAAGAAAACGTCGCCGGTGTGTCGTTAACCCTTCGAGGGGTGAGTACATTTCGATATTGGGGCTTTAGAGTCTACACGGGTGCTTTATACTTGCCGGCTTCCGAAGTATCTCAAGTCGCTGTTGTTGGCGAAACACCGAAGAAGCTTGTGCTGCGGTATCATCGCAGTGTGTCAGTTGATCAATTTGTAGAGAAGTCCGAAGAGACGCTTGAGGAGCATCCAAAGCTTTCAGTTCAAAAATTACGCCCATTTTTATCTCGTATGAAGGCTTTGTATGTTCCGGTCGTGGAGGGAGATACGTACGCAATTACCTACCAGCCAGCACAGGGCACGCTACGCCTGTTCTTCAACGAGCAATTGCTCGGCGAGATTACAGATCGTGAATTTGCTAGCGCCTATTTTGGTATTTGGGTGTCCGATTATTCTGTTGGCAAGGAGTTTACTGACGAATTATTGGGCAGAAGGTCTGAACTCTGACTGCCTAGGGCTTCCGTGCGAAAAGACCTGCTTGTGCCTTGTCCCCGTTCTACTGCAATCAGTGGCGTTGGTTCCCGGGGAAGGGAGCGGAAGCTGGGGCAGCGGACGAGCCGCAACCACGAACAGCTGTAATGTCGGTGGCGCGGGTTTCTACTAGTTGCCCGCCTCCGTAGAGTGGAAATGTTTTTTTAACGGGGCCTCAGGATGAGTTAGGTCAAGGATACTAAGGGAAACCTGAAACGAGTATGCTTTGGCTCT
>JBIIHY010000164.1:0-6947 GCA_044235305.1 Bdellovibrionota bacterium | reverse complement strand
TTGCGTCTATACCAAAGGGCTTTGCGAACGCTCACTTCGACGATAAATCAACTACTGCGGCAGGAGAGGCAGACAAGCGCAGCGTACTTATCAAACCTGATCGTATGACCGTAGACAGCTTCGCAGCTCACCTACGAACGATGCTTGAACGAGACGTTGGTCTCTCTGTGCAGACAGATGTTGTGACTCCACACGGAGTAGTAGATATTGCTGTCGTCGACAGCTCTGATCCTAGCCGCTTTGCCCTCTGCATTTTTCTAGATGGTCCCCGTTATCAAGCGGCACCGTCAATCCTTGATGAAGAGCGTGCGCGAGAGACGGCGGCGCGGGAACTTACAGGTAGAGCCCCTTTACGCGAGTGGATTCTTGAGTGGTACTCAAATCCAAGTGCTCAAAAGCGGCGTTTTATCTCCGCGGTCAAACATGCGCTTGCCTCTGAGGTCCTTGCCGAAGGGAAGTCTTCTCCTCGTGAGATTGAGCGCCAGCCTCTCAAACCGGAACATTCTGGACTCTTTGCACCTTACACCACGGCGCTACTCGATGCGAGCACGGCGCGATTCCTCCAGCGGAGCAGAGGCGAAGTTGAGCCACTTATTATGGCCGAGGTGATTGCCTGCATAGTCCAACAGGAGGGACCGATCCATCGAGACGAGTTAATAGCGCGTTTTGCGCAGCTTAGTGGACTTCGACAGATTGGTGACAGTCACTTGTTACACATCATAGAAGGTGTTCAATTGGCACTAAAGAATGGCGCGATCATTATGCGGGACGATTGCGCTTACACGAGCCAGAAAGATCAAACTATCTATCCGCGGGTACGTGGCAACTTACCAGGAACCCTAGCCCGATTTGAACGAATCCCTCCCGATGAACTACAAGCAGCGATCTGCACCCTGGTTAAGAATGCGCACGGCATCTCTCACGAAGAGCTCCCGAAACAGCTCTTCACGGCCTTCGGTTACAAAGCGGCACCCTTTGCTGGGGATAAGCTCCTGCAACAGAGTGTGCGGTATCTACTTGAGAAGGGGGTGCTTGTTGAACGTAAGGGGTGTTTGCTTTTGAGAAAATAGCGCACGCACGCCTTGAGCGGAGCTGGAAGCTCCGCGGTCCATATCTTTTCTGAAGTCTTTGCGTCAACGTCAGCTGGACAAAAGTATCCTGCTCTGTAAGCATCAAGCGCACTGATGTAAGGTGCTCTCTATGTCATCGCCAGCTCGTATCGTTGTAAAACTCGGAACTCAGGTAGTTGTTGAGCAGTCTACAGGCCTTCCCGCCCTTGAACGCCTTGCTGCGGTCATCAACGACATCGCCAGATTAAGAGCCGACGGACATCAAGTCATCCTCGTATCATCGGGAGCGGTTGGAATGGGGCGCCAGGCCTTAAACCTCCCAGGCCCCCTTGAGTTAGCTCAGAAGCAGGCGTGCGCCGCCGTCGGGCAGTCGCGCCTTATGGCCCTCTATGAACACCTCTGCAAAACCGTTGGTATGACCACAGCTCAAGTACTTGTCACCGCGCAGGACTTCACTAGCCGAGCCGCTTACCTGAATCTTAGGGCGTCCTGCGAAGAGCTGCTGGCGCTCGAGGTTTTACCGATATTCAATGAGAATGATGTGGTCTCGGTTGCTGGAATCAAAGATAAAGATTCCAAGGCAGAGCAACGCAGCTTTGATGACAACGACAAGCTCTCAAGCCTTGTAGCTGGGAAGCTATCGGCAAACAAGCTTATCATCCTGACAAATGTTGACGGGGTATACACCGAGAATCCAGCGAACAATCCGCATGCTGAGCGCATAGCTCGGATAGATACCCTCAATCAGCTCTCTTCGATATCGTGCGCAGGTGCCTCATCACTTGGGCGCGGAGGTATGGCTTCAAAACTGGAGGCCGCAAAGATAGCAGCACTGTGCGGTGTCACAACGGTCATCGCCTCTGCCACACGGCCAAGCCCAGTGAGTGCAGCTCTTAGTGGCACATGTGGCACAACGGTTGCAATCGATTCGCTCACTGACTCTTCGTCGTCACTCTCCGGTAGAAAGAAGTGGTTCGGTCTCTCCTCTGGTTTTTGCGGTGTGGTAACAGTCGATGCAAAAGCGCGCCTCAGCCTTGAGCAAGGCGCAAGTAGCCTACTTCCAGTCGGAGTCGTTCGTGTTGAGGGAGAGTTTTCTGTGGGCGACATAATAAGTATTTCCGATGAGCACGGGGAAGAGATTGGACGAGGAATTGCGAGCCAAAGCTCAGCAACCCTGCGCGCTATAGCTGGAATGAGAACAACGCAGGCTCGGGAGCACCTAGGTGCTGATGAAAAAGAAGAGGTAGTCCACAGGGATAATCTTGTAGTCTTCTCTGAGACTCTTGAGAGAGATACTATCCATGGTGCGTGAAGTACTCCTCAAAGTAAGAAGTGGCTCACATCAGCTTCGGCTGTCACCTGCAGCAGTTCGATCTGAGATGCTTACAACTCTTGCTACTGCTGTAAAAGCGCACATCCCGCTCCTACTTGAGGAAAATCAAAGGGACTGTTTGGAGCACGCCGCAACACTTGAACCCGCTCTGGCTCAACGTTTAAAACTTACAGAAGATAAGATCAAAACCTTAGTCGCTGGGCTCCAAGACCTGGCACGCACTCAGGACCCGCTCGGGGCGGTGCTCGCTCAAAACCAGCTCGACGATGGTCTGGTTCTCGAAAAAGTATCGGTACCGCTCGGTGTTTTTAGCGTCATATTTGAATCGAGACCTGATGTGCTGTATCAGGTGTTAGGGCTGGCGCTCCGGACAGGCAACGGAGTTGTTCTCAAGGGTGGCCGCGAGGCTACAAGCACAAATCGCGCGATGGTTGAGGTCGCGCGGCAGTCCTTTCGCGAGCATGGATTTCCATCGGATTGGTTTACTCTTATTGAGGGTCGGGAATCAGTTGATGAACTTTTAAAGCACGATGACCTTGTTGATCTTGTGATTCCGCGCGGCTCTAACGAATTTGTGCGGTACATCCAAGCGAACTCGCGCATCCCTGTTCTAGGGCACGCTGCCGGGGTCTGCCACCTCTACGTTCATCCATCGGCAGATCTCGACCAGGCTCTTACCGTAATAGTCGATGCAAAGACTCAGTACCCAGCGGCTTGCAACTCGGTTGAAACAGTCCTGGTGGATAGAGCGATTGCGGCGGATTTTCTTCCGCGCCTGCATGAGAGGCTTAGTGCCCTCGGAGTGCGTGTGCGAATGTGTAAGGAATCTGCTCCGCTCTTTGCTTGCGAAGATATCGTTCAAGACGATGAATGGAGCACTGAGTATGGAGCCCTTAGCATCGCGATAAAGATCGTGCCGAACATTGAAGCAGCAATCGAGCATATCAATCGCTACGGTTCGCACCACACTGATGGCATTTTAGGTCGCAACAATGAAGCTAGCGAACTTTTCCTGACCTCTGTCGACTCAGCGAGCGTTTTCTCAAACTGCTCCACCCGCTTTGCAGATGGCTACCGTTTTGGATTCGGTGCTGAGATAGGTATTGGCACTGGTAAGCTCCATGCCCGAGGTCCAGTTGGAATTGAAGGACTCCTCACTTACAAGTATCTATTGCGTGGGGATGGTCATATTGTAGCTACTTACTCAGGGCCTAAGAAGTAAATTCATAACAAGCTGACATCACCGGGAATTAGCCCTGCTGCAGGCGCATGAAATTTCGTTTTGCGCCCCCTCATTAGCCACTTTGCACCAGACAATTCCGACCAAACGCTGCTTACACTGTATGTATGAAGATCAACACATCGGTCGCCATTCCAGCATGCGGCGCAGCCCTTTCTCTTGCCTCGTTTGGAGGCGCGTGCAAGGCAGAGGCGCTGCAGTCCACTCAAGAGAACCATCCTCAATCAAACACCCCCTCTACTGCAGCGGTCGCTTACGCTCCTAAGCTCTCGCAAGAGAGCTTCTTGCGCCTTACCGATATCGATTTCCGTCACGTTCTTAGATTACCTGTTTCAGAGCGTACTGCTCGGGTCGAGAGCCCACAGTCACCTGGAGAGGCACCGTCGAATTCCCCCTCTGCTACCGATACCGGCGCTGTTTTAGCCGCGGCATCACTATTTGGACTTGGTGGTGCAAAAAAACGAACTAACGAAGGTGGCCCCACTTCGACCGGCGGCTCCTCTCCTGGCTCGACCAAGGCAACTGAAACCCCACTTAAGCCCTGGGCATCAGCATCACAACCGAAAGAAGAGAAACAGGAAGGAGGCTTCCGTAAGATTGCAAGCGCTCTGTGGAACTTATGGGATCGCTCAAGTAACCTCTTCCCATCTCCTTGGAGTAGCCTTGTAAAATGGGGAGTTCCCGTTGTGGCAGCGACATGCGGGATGGTGTGGTTCCAAACCATCCTCCAAGTTGGGGTAGTAACGGCTCAGATGTTTGGCAGCATACTTGAGCCGCTTGCGGGTGCTGCCGCGTTCCTTGCCCCAATGGTTGCAGCAAATCCGATCATGCGTGGCATCGAAAAGCTCCTTAAGCGTGAGCCCCTGACCGGTTTTAAGCGACACGCTATCCTTAAACCGATCCAGGGAGGACTCCTGATTGGTGCGGCCGCTTGGATTCAGTCAGTGACTCTCTCACCAGCAACGTACGCACTGTGGGCCGTTGGCGGTATCGGGGTTGGGTACCTAGCAGCTAAAGTTTTTCAACGCGCAAAAGCTGCCACCTGGACGGCTGTTGGCGCAGCGCTTGCGCTTCCGTGGGCGCACATGGCTACGCAACGCACCTTCGATGTGAAGGTTCTAAGCGCTGGCCCTGACCCAGAGGTTGGCGCATGGAACGTGACAACCGATCTCTCAAAGCAAGACCACTGGAAGAACGTTGCATTCTTTGGCAAGCAGGCGCCATCGTCCGGTAAGCAGGGGATGGTGTTTCTTAATCGAGACGTGCCGCTCTATCTGCCTCCTCATAGGGGAGCTAATGAGTTTAATGGTCACTTCGCTACTTTAGTCGGTAAGGATGTACGAGTTACAACCATTGGCGCGTGGTTAAAGCCACTATCACCAAAGCTTCAGCCAACGATTGTAAAGTATGAAGTACTACAAAAAAATCCTGATGCCTCGCTACCAGCTACCAGTGTTCCGCCCGGAAAATAAACCCAAAACAACATACTTCGATCACATCCCGACTCGAATCGGGTTATTTCCGACGGATCGGGGTACTAGACTTTTAATACATGGCAACTTTGGAGGTAATAGACAATACCTACGGGTTTTCCACTTAAATGTTACTGACGACAAAAACTAGGCCATAACCGTTTTAATCTTAGGTGTTTTTTTAGGGGCTTCCATGCAATTGTTTGGAACAAGTACGCTCCCCGGGGTTCAGTTCGACCTATCTCGCTCTATTACAGAGGGTCGCATCGGAGCGGATTGTATTTCGACTTTCACCCGGCAACGGTTTTTAGCTCTTGAGAAGGTCTACGGCTCCATATCAAAAGGCGACCGGTGCTTGATTATTCCGATGGGAGGCGGAGGAGATTGTGTAGGTGCCTCGATAGTTTTGTACGACCTAGTCCAAAATCTAAAAGCCGAAGCAGCAGTTTTCGGCTTAACCTTAAAGCGTCCTTCGCAAACCAATTCGACTAAGCCGCTCGGCTGCCTACCGATTGCTGAGTTTCAGCCGCTTGCTCAGAGCCAAGATCTTCAAGGAATAATCACCAGACTCAATTTAAAAAGCTTGGGATTAATCACTGAGAATACTCAAGGACCGGGGGGACTTACCGTTGATGAAGTGCGATTGCATAAGCTCTGCTCCTCGCACCCAGCGTGGCGACAAACCGCGACTTCAATCGGGTTGCTTAATCCAGCCGGCGGCGTAGCAGTCGTAACTGACGAGCTCAAGAAACTCTTAAGCGCCGGTAACTTTAAACATGTATTTTTCGTCGATGTCGGCGGAGATGTCGTCACTGAAGGCGCTGCCGAAGATAAACAGACTCTATGGAGCCCTGTTCTGGACCAAATGATGAATTTTGTTTCGGTCCGGCTTGCCCGGGATTTCCACACAAGAACCCTAGTAGCCGGGCTCGGCGGAGATGGAGAGATCACCCACGACCGATTTATCAAACAACACGACGCCATTGCTGCCAAAGGGGGGTTTTTCGGAGGGATTGCATTCCCCCTCGATGGCATCGATTGGTATCGGGAGCTGCTTACAAGCGCGAAAACAGAAACATCGCGCCAGATTATGGTTGCGCTCGACCACATTCTTCAGGATTCGGATAAATTTGGGCAATTTGTGAGCGTCCAAACACACTTGAATGCCCTAGCGACGGACAATGACCGCTCGGTCCCATTGCCAGATCTCTTTCTTTTTGATCTACCTGTCTCGCTTCGAAACGGCACCCGTTCGAGCGGGCTCAACGTTTTGACGCCGTATGTGATGAGTTACGACCCTGAAGTTATAGTCCGACACAATCAATTTAATTGGCTGGGCGAAAAGACGCGGCGTGACTTCATGTGTGTTGTCGATGAGATGCGACGGCGTGGTTTTCGAACCGAAATGGACAATTCTGTTTAAGTACTAGTAGCGTTCCAGAGACTGTTCGCCCTTTGCCGGCCACGGAGCCGGCCTACGACGACGCCGACTCATATTGGCGCAGCCCAGCGCGCCAGATAACGCCAACAACAAACCACATGACGATCGCTGCACCGAACACATAGACCACCCCTGGCCACTCGCGCCGATCAACAACGAACCGCGCTGGAAAGCTCATCGCTGCAAGTGTTGGGATGACCCGGGTGAAGAGATACCGCACACCGCTTGGATACATGAAATCAGGCCAGCGCTGAAGTTGCTGCCCCTGCATGCGAATAAAATTTACGCCATCGCCGCCCTTCACCCACAACATAGAGAGCGCAATGCAGATCTCAAGTAGCGCTACCAATGCCCATGAGAGTCCGAGTAAGAAAGGAACAAACACGCAAAC
>JBIIHY010000431.1:0-4404 GCA_044235305.1 Bdellovibrionota bacterium | reverse complement strand
CGCACTTACTCTGGCAGTCAAGTCTGGCAAAATCCCCGTCTGGCCGTAAGGTCGATCGAGATCCCAACCCCGGGCCCCGACGAGGTTCTTCTGAAGGTGCGCGCCTGCGGCATTTGCGGCTCCGACATTCACATGTGTCACACCGACCGCGACGGATACATAGCGTATCCCGGTCTTACTGCATTTCCGGTCGTGATTGGTCATGAATTTGCAGGAGAGATAATTCAAAAAGGCTCCCAGGTGACCGGGCTCGACATCGGAGAGCCGGTTACAGTGGAGGAGATGCAATGGTGTGGGGTATGCGACCCGTGCCGCGCCGGCATTCCCAATCACTGCTCGAAGCTTGAGGAGATCGGATTTACTGTCTCCGGGGGATTTTCTGGCTACGCGACCGTCAAAGCCAAATACTGCTGGTCTCTCCGCGGCATTGAAGCGAGGCACGGAAAGGACCGCGCTCTCGAATTGGGGGCTCTGACTGAACCAACCGCGGTCTCGTACCATGCGATTTTTCAGAGAGGAGGCGGAATTCGCCCTGGGGCCTTCACTACAGTGTTCGGATGCGGCCCAATTGGCCTCGCTTGTTGCGCGCTGCTAAAGGTCGCTGGCGCCTCGATGATTATCGCCGTCGACCCCTCTCCAGAGCGGCGAGAACTGGCGCTGAAGGTGGGCGCCACCCTTGCTTTGGATCCCTTACAGTCTGGCTTCGAAGAGGCGCTAGAAAAGGCCTCCGAAGGTGCGGGCTTCGACTTTCAGGTGGAGGCGGCAGGAGATCCTGACGCGACAATGCCTAAGATGTTACGGTCCCTGGCAGTAGGCGGAACTATTGTCCATATTGGCCGATCCGATGGAGACACGCCGTTGTATCTGGAGCGGCTTCAAACGAGAGGCGCAAACATCGTCGGAAGTCAGGGGCATTCGGGCCATTTTAATTTTCGTAACGTGATACGATTAGTGGAGAGTGGGTTGCTCGACCTCTCGCCAATTATCACCCATCGCTTAGCCCTGGAATCGGTGCCAGCTTTCATAAACTCCCTCGATAATCGCAGCTTCGGAAAAGCTATGGCGTTGATGCCTTAAGAGCAGCTCGGGGCTACGTCAGCTCCGAAACGAAGCAGCTCTTCGGATAACGATTGAATGTGAGACTCTTATGCAACCGCAGTTACATACCCCTGAAGGCCCGGCTGGCGTGCGAGCACTTCCTGTGCGGGACAAGGCCGACCGACGATGCTCGCCGCTGGGCGTCACTCTCGGAAGCCAATGCATCGCCTCGGCAAATATCGGAATTCGCTCCATCAATGAGGTGTCAGATAACCTAACTCAGAAGTTAGGATTGACTCTCTCTCCAGCCAGCGGCGTCTACATGTTTACCCCTCTCGGCTTCCGAATTTTCGATAAACTCTGCTCGCTCATCTCCGGCGAATTCGAGCGCATCGGGGCGCTGAGGTATAAATTTCCCATTCTAACGCCGTCCCATGACCTTAAAGATGATGGAGCTAGATTGCAGAAGTACGAGAGCACTCTCCTAGTGACAAAGGCAGCTGGACGAAATTTCGTCTTGAACCCGTCGAGTGAGGAAACCGCGGCTTGGACAGCGCTCAGTTCAGGGCCCCTCTCGTATCGTAATTTGCCTCGCGTCCTGTTCGACATCGGTCCCCGCTTCAGGGCCTCCGTAAGTGCGCACGGTTTTCACAGGGCTCACGAGTTCCACCTGATGGAGGCTTATGGGATAGCAAGCGATGTCGAGGCTGCTGGCGACCTGTATCAAGTTCTCGTCGATGCAGCCACCGGCGTGTTTAGCTCACTAGGTCTCGGCATGACTACCGTTCAGACGTTGGCGGGTCCGAATAAAGATCTCCCTTGTACGAACTTCTATCTCGTCGTTTGCTCCGGCGGCCAACGCCCGTCCGTAGCGGATGAGCGCCTTATCCTCGACGCCTCCGGCAGTATCGCGCAAACCGCAGTCACTAAGGACGCTGGCCTTGTTCTCGGAGACGGGATGGAACTAGCCAGAGGGTTTCGAGTGGCCCAGGTAACGAGCATGGGATCTGGATTCAGCAAAGCAACAAAACTCCGGTTTCAGGATGAGCACGGAAAGCATGCGTATCCCGTCATGGTGAATGCGGGAATCAGCCTCAACAAACTGCTTTGCGCCCTGGCTGAGGTTTCAACGACCGTCGAGGGCGTCTCATGGCCCGCTGCGATAGCGCCCTTCGACGTCGCAGTCGTTGCCCTTGGCGCAGCTGGGCAACCACATTGGAAGGCGGCTGAAGCATTGAGTCACACACTCGCTTCGAATGGCCATTCACTCCTTTTTGACGATAGACAGATGGATACCGATAGAAAGATACGGCAGCAACGGTTCGTCGGTGCGCCCATCAGGGCGATCGTGGGCGCCCGAGGCTTCGAGAATGGGCTCATCGACATCGAGACCCCCAACGACACAATTCGAGTGCCCCTCGTGGACGCCCACCAAGCTATTGACCGCATTGCGAGGTGCCTCTAGACATAATAACGGGGGCAGGCGCGTAGAGGCGCCAACGCCTCACACTCTCACTATGGCTCATATGTTTAACACATGTGCCCCGAATGCCGAAGTGCCGCTCGTCCCGAGGAGGGACATTCACGTCTATGTGTTGCGTACCGACAAGGCCGCCCTCACGTGCAAAGACCGACTCGAAGACGTACTCTCATCGAGCGAGCGAGATCACGCATCTCAGTTTCACTTTGCCGATGACGCGAATGCATACAGGGCGGCGCATTGTTTACTGAGGATGGCTCTGGGGCGACATACTGGGGTCCATCCTGCGAACTTTCGCTTCACACACACAGCTTCTGGTAAGCCTACGCTGGAGCCTCTACCAGAATTGAAAACTATGGTAAACTTCAGCCTTTCCCATACACGTGGATACGTGGGCTGCGCAATTGCCTCCGAAGGAGACATTGGATTCGACATCGAGCGAGTGAGAGCCACGCCTGACCTAAAAGACCTAATACTTACCACACTAACTGCCGCAGAGATTTCGAACACGGAGTCGTTAAATACCGAAAACCTCCAATCTAAACAGTTCTTTACCTATTGGGTTTTAAAGGAGTCCGTGATGAAAGCTACCGGGCTTGGCCTAGGGATCGAACCGCGGAACATATCGCTCTCACCGTGCGCGACTTCTGCTCGAATTTTCGACAGCACCATTAGTCCGCAAGTCGACGGGGCTGAGTGGCGCTTACTCTCATGGGATATTCAAGGAGGCGGATATGTAGCGGGGCTTGCATTCGAAGGATCGCAGTTTTCCTCTCCGCAGATTCGTTTGCATGCCCTGTCTGTCAGCGACGACTTGCCAGTGCGCGCAATGAGCTTTCCTCCACAGATCGATGAGCCGGTCCTCGAACCGATCAAATTGGAATCCTTCGCAAATTCTTGACATATAAGCTCGGTAAACTGCTACACTAACTCACACTCAGTGGACAAGAAGTCAGATGCCTGTTTTTGCTTTGAGTTACTCAACCGATTGCTTTAGTTTCATGGACATGACTTCGACTCATCCACAATCGCACCTCGGTTCCCACTCAATCCACCCGCAGATCGAGAGAGTCAGCCACGACTCGTTTTCGAATACACCGCCGCTTTCTCGGGAGGAGAGATCGAGCAGTCGGGCCTCGAGCAAATGTTCCACTTGGCGTCTATGTCAGGGGACGAGGCGCTGCATAAATTATGGCAGCTGGCTCTCGAATACCGTGACGAATACACAGTGTCAGAGATCCAATCTTCCCCTCCGTGGACCACCTTGGTGTCGTCAATCGGTAAACGATGGGCATCGCTGATCGCGCGAAAGGAAACTGACGAAGTCGCTCATCGCTTACGGACGGGAGACTTCGATATCGACATGTCGATTCTCTCTCTGGAAAGCTATGCAGGAATTGGAGATGAGATCTGTTTAGCGAAGAACGCCGGGTCGGCTCGCTCTTTCATGATGGCCGGCTCGGGCCCCTATCCCGAAACTCTCCTTACTATCCTTCGCGCTTGTCCAAATATCCGCCATGCAGTCGGTATTGACGCCGACTCTGAGGCAATCGATCTTTCATCTCGCTTAGTGGCTCTTTCCAAGCAGGGGGCATCCCTTCCCCCAATACACTTCATTCAGGGAAGGGCTGAAGAAGTATCATACGAAGGGGCGGATATTGTCCTAGTCGCGAACGGGATCCACAACAAGGGAGCTGTGGTTCGGCGAATCCTAGAGACGTGCTCTCCAGGTGCGTCAGTCCTCGTCCGTAGCCCTATTCTCCTAGCCACCGCGTTTTACGAGCCAATCACTGAGGATTCCACATTTAGAAGGATAAGAAGATCAATTGACTTTTTGCAAGTAGTTGAACGGTGGTAGCCGTGCTGCATCACGAGGGTCAGATCCC
>JBIIHY010000162.1:0-6997 GCA_044235305.1 Bdellovibrionota bacterium | reverse complement strand
ACTGCGTTCCTCCTTGCAACCGGCTCGGGAGCAGGCGTTGCTGTAAACAAGGAGTCTGGAAAGAGGGTGTATATGCGTATGGCATCTATCGGAGCCAACGTTGGAGCTGGAGTGCAGTTCTATCAATCAGTTTTCCTGTTTGAAACAGAGGCTGCTTTTAAGTCATTCATCACCTCTGGATGGGAAGCTAACACTGGCGCAGATGCGAATTTTGGGAAAGCTGCTGCTGCTGCCGAGGTTAAGTTTAACGGTGGCATGGCTTTCTACAACATCGCAGAGTCAGGTGCGCTTGTAAGTGCAAGCATCGCTGGAACCAAGTACTGGGTATCAGACGAACTAACAAACAAGGGATAGAGAGCAACAAACTAAGGCCCCGTCAGCGGCCTTGCTCGTGGCTCCGGACGGGGAACCCCTTCCCTGATTAAAACCGAAAAGTTCTCGTCATGAGCGTGCATTTTTGCGCGCTCATTGACGAGAGAAGCGCTCATAATATCTTCAAGCGACATTGCTGGCATTAAGGTCTCGGTTTCATAGAGATATTCAGGCACGTACCCACTCAGTAGTATCTTCCACGTATACTTGGCGGCTCCTCCAAGAGCTTTCACCTGATCAAGCACCTGTGTCGTGCAGTTTGTGGTCAGCGTGTTGTAGAAAGCGGGCTTAGTGCGAAGAGCGTTGATCCGACGCAGGTATTCAAGAAAGAGTTTGCGCCCATTCTCAAGTGCCATGCGAGTCCTGAGAACATAGACACGCTCCTCAGGATCGCGGTGGTTAGTCCGCACACCGATAAGGTCACGCTCGTCAGCTACAACGTATGTCAGCTCGTAGTTACGAAAAAACCCGTTTATAGCTGAATACGACTCACCAACTTCCTTGCGGGTCTCTATCGAAAACGCGATGAAATCTTTATGGTTAAAACCGAAGCTAACCATCACATGGGCGATCGCTTTACCGGCCCAGTAGGTAACCAATATATCGACCTCTGTTAACTCCTGCACCTTAAAGGTGCGAGTGTCGTAGTTTGGATCGAAGTCACTCTCGGAGCGATATCGAAAATTTCTTACGTTATGAATAGTAGCGGTTCCGTCGTCCGTAACTTCAGCCCACGGGATATTTTTAACTTCCGGAGCCCAGTTGCGCTCGTTTGACGGTTGAATTCCGGCCCACAGGAATGCGACAAGTCCGAAGCAGCCCGCAGCGACCGGCCTTAGAAGTAGCAGCTTCTTCCATCGCATAAGCGATAGAAGGGTGACCACTACTACAATCACTGCTAGCGGTGTTCTCACGTCACTGCGCAGCGCTGGAGAGAATGCGACGATTAGGCTACCCCACGTGCCGACCGACAGCGCAAGTAGCACCCACAGCACTTGTCCAACAGTGCGCTTCATTAGTGTGCTCCCTTAGAAAGCGGCTTAGTACTAAGAGAGGTTGTGTCAAAGATCTCCTTAGTGTGCAAACGCAAGATACGGCGAATTTCAAGTAGTGCCTGCGGATGCGCGTGCGCTGTGTGATCAGCAGGAACGATTAACTCAGACTGAGCCCCGTCAACATGGGAGCTGCGATAGGCAACAACTCCGTCTGAGCTGTCTGGAGTATTGCCCAGCCCTTGGTCACCAATTATCGAGTGGAAGGGAATCGCCGATGAGACTGCTGTCTTAGACAGGCCTTGTAAAGCTGGGCTCTTTTCCGAGAGGCCGCTGATACTTGATGCCTGACCGGCGTCAAAGGCTGTCTGCAATTCAGGTCGCAGGATATTTCGCGCCTCGCGCGCTACGTGGACTGTTCTCTGCACAATCGCTTTGGGAAGTGATAGCAACCAGCGCCCTATAGCTCCCACCCAGTTATCAGCAATTGAACTACCGCGGTGAGGGACAGCAACGAATATCACTCGGTCAATGTACGGTTTTGGGCTAAACTCCAGATACGAACGGACCGCATCGGCAGTGTCTTTATTTAGTTTAGAGATACGTTTTGGATCTTCGAGAAAGTACTCCATGAGCGGTGTGCTATCGACTACTGCTGTTCGAGTGAGCAGTCCCCCCATGCTGTGACCGATGATAACCATTCCATGAGCGGTATCTTTCTTGGACTGATGTGACTTGAGGTACCCTTCAAGTTCATCGAGCTTCTGTCGAAACACGCGTGAGTTCTCTAGGATCGGCAGATTAGTCGGGTAGAGATAGTGCCACACCCTAAAGTGTCTACGAACAATCGGATCTCCCATCAACTCGTTGTGAACATCAAGCCATGTAAGTGGGTTTGAAAATAGACCGTGCACAGTTATAAGCGGAATTTTTCCAGACTCGTAAGGCTCAAGGGTGTAGAATCCAGTATTCTTGAGCAGCTCCTCGTTTCCTTGAATTGCGTCAAACAGACCATCCCAGCCGCTCATACCTGTTTTATCAACTACCGCCGCCAGAGGTGCAGTGAAGTCAGCCGCCAGCGGTATGGTACCCCATGCAGTGCTGTAGTCCTCGGTTGTGCTTGAATTAATGAGTTCAAAGTTCGCAGCGCATTCGGCCCCTTCACACCCCTTGCCCGGAAAGCGCACAACGGCCGTAAGAGGTAGGCACGTTCCAACACGAGGTAGGTAAGACTCTAAACCATCCCCATCGCGACGCTTACGGCACGCCACAAGACTCACTCCCACACCAGCCCGACGGTGGCGATTCGTTAGACCTTCCAGTCCGATCGATGAGGCAGGTTCAATTGAGTCATACTCGGAAGGGTCTTCAACATTGGCCCCTTTAGAAACAGAAAGTGTAAACGTTCTGCCAATACCCGAATCAAAACGTGGAATAGCAGCGTTGTCCCACCGCTTCTGCGCAAGGTACGAGAGCACTCCCCGCACAGAACGGTCGTAGAAAACCTTAAAACTGTCGCAGCGTACATCAACCGGATTTGAGCACTCCTTAAGGAAGAAGCCTTGGAAGGCTAGATCAGCTGCGTGCAAATAAAGCGCCACCGCTTTTTCAGGCTGCTTCTTCTCGAGTAACTGTGCGCGCCCAATTGCTATCTCGCTCTCAATATAGGCCCTATCAATAGCGTCTGCGAACTGCTCAAACTGCCGAGCTACACCTTCGTCAACACCGTTTTCTAAGACTTCTTTTTGGGTTAGACCTGCGACTCGTACTGCCTGAAGCGATACAGGGCTTAAAGTCTTTGAAGAGATAATATCCTGCCTAAACTCTCGTAGTGTGTCGGCTGGATCTACGACCTTGAGACGAACAGTAGAACATGCGTTAAGGCATACTATAACGCCAATCAAGAGAGTCTTTAATATCCGCATATAACACACACTCAAGCAGCTACACATCGAAGAGAGGCTACTCCTTGCAACTCACTTTGGCTAGCTACGACCAAGCAAGCCAAGGGTATGCTGCCGGAGAAGTCTTTACTGCCGATACTTTGCGGAGCTGGAAGCTCCGCGGTCCAAGGGTTTTACCTAACGATCTTAGCTTGCCCGAACAATAGGTCGCTTATCTTCGATCAAGATGTGGCGAAGCGCTCTTAGTGATCTCTACAACATGGCGCTTACTATCTCCAGAAGTCGCCTCACGCAAGATATGTGGCAAATTTCTCAGGGCTTCTGAAACCTTAAGGTCAAGGACACCATCAGCAGATACAAGGATTATCGCCCCCCCATCCTTAGTTACTCGCAACGCCTCTTGAAAACTTTCCCAAGAGGGGTCGTGACAGATAACTTTTGAGCACGTCTCATCAGGCAACGGGAACGCGCTCTTTTCTCCTGGGACCGCTACCGCAACCCCAGCGTTTGATGCTGCTAGTTTATCTAGTTCTTCTACCGCGCCCCTGCGAGTCTCCTGCTCAGGATGTATAGCCACGTAGAATGCTCCAGGTGCGATGCGGCTTGGCGTTATTTTTCCGCTGGAGAAGAACTCAGCTACAACCTCAGGGTTTTCTGAAGCAAAGGTTTCGCTCCACATAGTAATCATATTTCGCAAGCCATTTACATGGAACACCGAGCGCCCGTTGCCATCTCGTGCCTCAGATGTAAGCTCAAGCATCGGCCACATAAATCGCGAGAGATATCTTAGTCCCCCCTTTAGCCAATCTCTGTACTCACACGGCCCGTCTAGGTTTTGCCTCTCTTGCCAAAGTTTCAGAGACCCTTGCTTATAACCCTGATAATCGCCACCGACAGAAGCGAGATCTGCTGCGCGCATGATTATCTCTTCAGGGGTTTGAGGGAGCACTCCTGGATTGGAAGCCATAACGATACGCTCCCCCTTTTGCGCTGCCTCGGGCGACATTCCCAACTCGCCACGGATGCAGAACCCAGTGTTATAGGCCGCGAAGGCCTCCGCGTTCGGGTATCCAAGGCCGCGCGCAGGGACATGAGAATATGCATCGTGAAGAGCGATTGCGACGTAGAGGACATCGACATCGACTTTAATGCTGCTACTCTGACACCGCTCGATTAACTTTTTGGCAGCTTCCCAAACGTCAGCCGCGTGCGAAACGCCGTGGTAGGGGACTTGGGCGTCAGACGGGTAAGAATCCTTTTTAAAGGCATCAACAGCCGCTAGCTGTTTCGGAGATAGCCCTAATTGAACACTCATTTACAACCCCTTGAATTGATACTTTCCCGGCCAAATTTTTGGCATTTTACACCGTTATGAATAGCTATTGCAGCACTTGTGACTTAAATCACAAAAAAACAAAAAATCTTAAAGTTCCCCCCTCCGCTCCAGCGCCTTAAAACAACCAGTTGGAACGATATCCACGATTTACCCTTGTAAAAGCGATCTGAATGACGGTTTTTGATCGCATCATGCTACCTCTTTTTGGCTTGGCTCCATAACACCGCAGGAAAGAGGGCGTACGCCCCTACAGACAGGCTAAAAAGCCACGCAGATAGATACATATGGACATTAAGGTCGCGCCTACTACCTGCTCCCTTACATTACCTAAGGTCGCACCTACCAACCACGCAGAAGAGCTCTTTCGAGATGTGCTACGTCGTGCGTCTGACCAGACCGATTGTGCATCGTCAAATTTAAGTTCATCCCTCGCCCTCGTAGCTACACGCTGCGACCCGTTTAAAGACATGTCGGCAACGGCAGCTAATCTAGAGGCTCTCTTTACTCTAGAGCATGATCTCTCAACGGCAGTAATGGATGCACAGTATGCGATCCCTGCTGAATGCGGCCGCGACAAGAGGCTTGCAGTGCTTAAGTCACTGCAAGACGCTCAGGGCCTAATCTCAGACTGCTTTTTGAGGGCGCTAGAAAGAAACAATGAGCCACTTGAAATAGTAAGACGCCTTTACGAAAAGAAGGAGCTCAGGGCAACCACAGCTCACATCGAAGCGGTTATCGGACTTAAGGGTCGCGAGGTAGAAGAGCAGCGGGTTAGAAAACAATTATCTAGTGACCAATCGAACAGGGGCGGGTACATGTATCAACCATCTGACCTGTACGAACTACAGCAGGTGTTCGACTCTCTTGAGCTTGTGGCAGGCGACCGGTTTCTAGATGCTGGTTCAGGGTACGGTCATGTACTGTTTCTTGGGGCAGCACTGTATCCGGAAGTATCCTTTACTGGCATAGAGCTTATCCCCGAGCGCGTTGTTGAGTCTACGCGAGTGGCCAAGAAGTTAGGACTTTCAAACGTTTCTTTCATCGCTTCAGATATTCTTAGCGCCTCCTGGGGCGACCCTAATGTTATCTTCTGCTTTAATCCGTTCCCAAATTCGATAAAGCTACAATTCGCTTCGCAGCTAGAAAAGCTAGCTCAAGAGAATCCTCTAACAGTTATCGACTATCAGGAAATAGTCACGCGTGGAAGTAAAGCCCTACGGAAGCTCTCACCAGACGAGCAGAGCTATGCGATCCTGACCTCGTCTTAACAGGCAACAAGCTGCAAAAAACATAGTCTCTCTGCTAGCCTCACTACCGAACCGTCCACTGCACAAGCCCCTGCCCGCTGCAGAACTGTGCCAGACCGCCAAAAAGCTCCCGGTCGTTCATGATACGGGGAACTTTATGCTGATCGCCAAGCTTCCCCTTACTCTCCATCCAACGAGCAAAGCCCCCAGACACAAGGGTGCTTACTGCCGGCTCAAGCAATCCACAGCCGGGCGCTCGGTGATCTGCGTAGTCATCGTTTAATCCAAGCAACACTTGATCAACTTTATCTCTAAACGTACGCGTCTCTTCCTCGCTAGCGAGCGGTTTTGAGAACTCCACAAAATAAAGATGGCGTCCCAATTCACCAGGACGAGCCGACACATCAACTCCCATCGTGTAATCCACAACGGTATTGTTCACCGCCTCCGCACCAGCAGCGATGGCTTTTTCTATTTCTTCATTAATCAGATGCTCCCCAAAGGCAGACATCGAATACGAGGTGCGACCTGTTATAAGGATGCGCGGCACTTTCGTATCGATAAAGCGCACCGTGTCACCGATGATGTAACTCCACGAGCCTGAGCAAGTGGTCAAGATAATCGCATAGTTTATCCCGGGCTCTACATTCTTGATCCAGTGCCGGGTCGGATTCGGTTCTCCAAGCTCCTCAACAGGAACAAACTCATAGAAGATGTGCGTATCGAGAGCAAGTCTGAGCCCCTCGCCGTACCCTCTATCGGCCACTGCCATGAATGCTTCACTGGCCGGATAGATCTCACGAAACT
Source organism: Bdellovibrionota bacterium (assembly GCA_044235305.1). GTDB lineage: Bacteria > Bdellovibrionota_C > UBA2361 > UBA2361 > OMII01 > OMII01. The sequence goes on along the minus strand of JBIIHY010000162.1, from coordinate 339 downwards.
CTGCTCGACTACCCGACAAGAGCGATTGGTACTGTTTCAAATACGGGTCAAACTTAACGCCTCCGTGAACAAAGAGCTCGAGGTTCGGATAGAGTCGATGCAGCAACCCTTCACCCGAACCATGTGTATCTTTAAACTTCTCGAGGAAGATGAGTAACCAACTCGGCATGCCACCGATGAGGCGAATATCTTCTTGAGCAGATGCCTTTGCTATCGCTTCGGTACGCTTTACCCAGTCGGTGATATCTGAAAGATCTTTAGGCGGAAAAAAGAATGGCTTTGCCCAAAACGGAAGCTTCTTAGCAGAGATTCCACTGACCTCTCCTATATACACTCCTG
>JBIIHY010000428.1:0-7008 GCA_044235305.1 Bdellovibrionota bacterium | reverse complement strand
CGAGAGGAGGCTAGTCGCATAGCTATCAGAGTTAAGAGCTGCGTGGGGAGCGTCAGCAGGCACCACAGCTCGCGCCCCACGTTCGGCCAATCTATTTGTATGTCGGGCGCTCTCCTAGAAAGGCACTAGATTGGTAAGCACTTGGTTTTCGCCGCATTTGCTCGAGTGCGCGATGGACACTTGATACACCCTGAAGAACCAGCGCGAGGGTTAATCTGATTTCCAGAGCAGGCCGAGCACGAGGTGCGCCCTTCCACAGAGCTGAAACGGCCTGCTGGGCATAGGGTGCACTGTGTAGCTCCGCTTGTATTTGAGATCGATCCAGCCGGGCACGAGAGGCACGACCGCGAGCCCGATACTGGTGAGTAGCTTCCTGGGGAGCACGAGGTGCACGCACTTGCGCCGGCGTCAGAGCGGGTTCCTGGTGGACAGGGTGATGCCTCGGCCGACCCGGTGATGGTGAAGAAGCCCGCCGGAGAAGTTGAGCATGCGGTTGCTCCAGCGCCACTAAATGTTCCAGGTACGCAGGGCAAGCACGCAGAAGCTCCCGAGTTTGCAGCGAAGGTTCCAGGGGTGCAGGAGGTGCAGCTCGATGCGCCAGGGGATGCGGCATAGGTTCCAGCAGGGCACGCCAAGCATGAACTAGAGCCGGAAGGACTAGAGAATCCAGACGGACAGCTCTCGCAAGCTGTGGCACCAGCAGTAGCCGACCGCTGCCCAGCATCGCACAGGATGCAGCTGCTCTGTCCACTTCCGCTCTGGTATGAGCCAGCCGGGCAGCTTAAGCACGAGGGGCTGCCAACGGTGGGAGCGTAACTTCCAGCAGGGCAATTGGTGCACGCTGTGTGTTCAGCGTTTGACGTTTTGCCAAGTGCACACCCCGAGCAGGAGGCGCTTCCAGCCGCAGAGATCTCACCATCGCTACACGAGAAGCAAGTCGGAGATCCAGGCACGCTGGTAGTGCCTGCGGGGCAGTTGCTACACGATGTGGCTCCCGAGGAAGGAGCTCTTTGGCCGGCAGGGCAGGAGGTGCATATCGACTCTCCAGTCTCACTCTGATAGGTGCCCGCAGGACAGCTACGGCAGCTAGCACTGCCTAACGTATCTGCATACGTGCCAGTGCCGCACGGAACACAGGCGGTGTGACCAGCGTTGGAGGTCGTTCCTAATCCACACAGCGTACAGCTTCCGCTACCCGCAGAGGAGATCGATCCATCAGCACAGTTAAAGCATGCCGTAGAGCCGGGAAGGCTCGTAGTGCCCGCAGCGCAATTATTGCAGTCGGTACTCGCTGGAGCCGTGGAATATTTTCCAGCGGCGCAGGCTGTACACGACGACGCCTGAGCGATGGTAGAGTAGGTGCCCGCGGCGCACGCTGTGCACACCGCCGAGCCCTCTATACCGGCAAAGTATCCCGCGCCACAGTCGGTGCACGCTGTGCGGCCAGCATTTGAGGTTCTGCCTGTTCCGCAGAGCGTGCAGCTACTGTCGCCGGCCGCAGAGATTGACCCTGCTGGACAGGCGTAGCAGGTCGTAGATCCCTCATCGCTGGTCTTCCCTGCCGGGCAGTTGCTACAAGATGCGGAGCCACTGCCGGCTGAATATTTGCCCGCAGCACAGGCGGTGCATGAGCTCTTTCCTTCTTGAGATTGAAAGGATCCAGGAGGACAATCTGTACATACTGTGGCTCCGGTGGAGCTCATGTAGGTGCCTGCTGAACAATCTGTACAGCTAACAGCTCCGCTAGAATTTGAATACTTTCCAGTTGGACAAGAGTCGCAGGAGGACTGGCCGGTGCCAGATTGGTGGGTTCCTGCAGTACACGGAGCGCACGAAGAGCCAGCCGTTGGTGAAAAATTGCCGGTTCCACAGTCAACACAGGCTGTGCGCCCGGCGTTTGCTTCCTTTCCGGCAGCGCAGTTGCTGCACGAGGGATCGCCTGAACTGGAGGTTGTTCCCGCTGGGCACAGGGCGCACGAAACTGAACCTGCCATGCTTGTGAACCCGGCGCTGCAATTGAAGCAGACGCTGGAGCCTGCGCCCGACGAATATTTCCCCGCGGGGCAGTTATCGCACGTTGAGCGACCGGATTCAGGTTGATACTTCCCTGGAGAGCAGTCTGTGCAGGCGGTGGCCCCAGAGATTGCAGAGTACTTGCCCTGGGCACAAGACAAGCACTCCGAGGAGTTGATATTGGTGGAGTAGGTACCGGTGGTGCACCTCGTACAGGAGTATCCGTTTACGCTAATGCGCTCGCCTGGGAGGCACATGCTAGGACAGGAAGGAAACCCGCTATCGCCTCCGTTCTTGAGAACTCGTGCTACCTTTCCGCACCTGCCAGAGGTTGCGCCGCAGTCAGCATTCGTTGAGCAGCTTGCGCCGGCAGAAACTCCGTTGCTCACAGCGATGCACTTGCCGTCGTAGGGCATTAAGAGCTGCATGATGTCATCAACAAGAGGGTAGCTACTTCGCACTGCCTCGTTGGAGTGGCAACTAAGACCTGCTGGGATGGCGTTTAAGGCATCCGCTAGTTCGTACTTGGTTGTTGGCGTAGGTGAGAAACCGAGTCCCGTGTTAGCTGTCGAGAGAACGCTGCTGGCTTGACCTCCCGAGAAACAGCCGCTGTCTAAGCTTGCGGTGAAAGTTATCAGCGCTTGATCTATAAGAGCGGAAGAGCCCTTTGTTTGAACAAGGAGGGCAGCCACACCGGCAGTAGCCGTTCCAGAGTCAAGCACCCCTTCAGCGCAGGCGCCGCTTCCGAGTTCGGTCAGGTTTGCGCGACACGATTCAGCAAGGAGGTCGGTAGCGGCCTCATCGCAATCAATAAATGCCGACAGACAATCGTTAATGGCGGCAGTGCGACTCTGAATAAAAGTTTTAGAGGCGAGCGCTATTGCGTCCTGACACGTTGCAGAGGTTTGGTTTATCTGATCGGCGGTAGTTTCGTCGCTTCCGCCTATGGCTAGTGCGCTCTGCTGGGTGACAACGATGGCAACGAGCAGAGCAACGATGAATCTCAAAGGTGACACGCTGAAGATGGCCCGAGAGTGCTTGCAAGTATGTTTGAGAGCAGAGGTTTTTCGTTGTGGCAAATGCATAACCGGTTTGTATCCCACACAAATCTCCTCGTCACTAAGCTAAAAGTTGGAACACCTTTTTAGCGATTGAGCTAACTCTGACAGGTCGGATAAATCCGCTGGAGGAGACCAGTTCGTCCCCTCTGAAAGTGCCCGCTGAATCCCAGCGCCGTTATCGACCTCGGTGAGGGTTGAACAGGGGGCAGACCGAAGGTATTCCGCGATTGAACGAGCACTCATCACAGCTTCGCTGTGCGTAGGAGCGCCTTTAAGCAGCGTTATCCACTCTGCTAGGGCGGCTGCGGTCATTCCACTGTGCGAAAGGGAGAGGCCTAAATTGTAGCGAAATGTGGCGTTAGACGGTTGAAGCTCAACGGCCTGAGTAAAGAGAGAGAGGGCCGCTTTTCTGCGGCCAGAGGCTGCGTGTATCAGGCCCAGATTGTTGAGCGCCGGCGGATAACCAGGACGCAAGCGAGCAGCCTCCTCAAAGTGAGGTTGGGCACGTGCAAGGTCTCCCAGCGAGTGGTAGTGCTGGCCAAGATTGGTATGAGCCATGAAGTTCTCCGGAGAGACGCGGAGGGTCTCAGTAAATAGCGCCTCGGTATCGCGCCAATGAGGCAGGGTGGTAAACGTCACAAGCGCCAAACACACCGGGCAGATCACCCCAAGGAGGCGACAGGCCTGCAAGGGAAGGGTGTCAGCTACATACCACACTGATGCCATGATAAGACCGATGTGCGGAAGGTAGCTCCATCTGTCAGCTATCGCTTGCCCACCTACCTGCACGAGGCCACACAACGGAAGAAGTGACACCAGAAACCAGAGCCATCCAGAGATAAGGTACACTCGCTCGCGCGCCGCTTGCATTACCCACACAGTGGCCCCAAGGAGCGCCAGGAAGGCACCGACTGCAACCCCAGGCGGGTAGTGTTGAAAGGGATAGAAGATTCCAAAGTGGAGCGGGAAAAAGAGGCGTCCGGCGTAGGCTAGGTACCCTACGAGGCACGACTCAATGCGGAGAGGGATCGGGTAGTCAGCTGATGATTGTAGGCCGCCCCCTGAAGCCTGGCCTAGGATAGCCGAAATGCTGAAGGCGCAAGCGATGAGCAAAATCGGAACTTTCTCAAGCAGGATCTTCCGGTCGCGCAACAGAGACGTCAACGTTCCTTTTCGTTTGAGCGGAAAGAGATCGAAAAGGATGAGGAGCCCAGGAAGTGTAACGGCTGTCGGTTTAGCAAGTAGGCTTAGGCAAAAAAAGATTACTACGCTCAGGTAATATACTACACGTGTGCTCTTCACCCAGGATGCATAACTACACAGGGCAAGCATTAGGAGTGTCATGCTGAGCACATCTTTACGCTCTGTAATCCACACCACTGATTCGATGCGGAGCGGATGGAGCGCGAAGATAAGCGCTGCAACGAATGATAGCGCAGCTCGACCCGTTGTCCGAGCTAGTAAAAAAAAGAGAAGTACGCTGGAGGTGGCGTGAAAGGCGAGGTTAACCGCGTGATGGACATGCGGGTTCACCCCAAACAGCGATACATCGAGCATCAGCGAGAGCCACGTCAGCGGGTGCCAGTGGCCCGTCGAGGTGTCGGTGAATGCCCACACTATTCCGTCTCGATGCAGCCCCTGAGCAACGGTTGCGTTGCGCCAGATGTAATCCGGATCGTCGAAATTTATAAAGTCAAAAGTTGTTGCCTGGAAGAAGAGAGCCACAACTGAGAGCGCTACAAGTGCTCCAAGGTAGGTCAGGGTTAGCTTGCTTGGCTTGTCAGTTGAGGAGGTCATCGATACAGACTACCTAAGTGTGGGTGCTTTCGGCTTTCGTGAAGAGCTGCCCGAAGCCAGCGCGTAGGTAGCTCTGCGCTTCGCGAAACGAACGGATACGACTGAAGGTGCGCGTCACCACCCGTGGTCGCAAGTAAAACGAGCGCAAGATTCTTGTACGGGCGTGCGCTAGCTCTTTTTTAGAGAGCTGAAGCGTGGGTAGCGCTGGGTCAGAGTAAGCGACTTGCGGGAGCTCATCCTCTTTGAGCAGCCCCAGGTCTATCGCTTCTGCGCGTAACGGGGTGCCAGGAAACGGATATGGATAGAACACCTCCAGATAATCCGGGTCCAGTCGTTTTGCAAAGAGGCTCTGACGCTTGATGGTCTGTTCATCATCCCAGGGGAGGCCAATCAACAGGTAGACGCTCGACCTAATGCCCGCCTGTCGTGTAAGCCGTACGGCTTCAAAGGCTGCTTCAGCGCGAGCGCGTTTGCCGATGCGATCCAAAGTTGCCTGGTCTCCACTCTCAACCCCGTATGCGATAACCCAACACCCTGCGCGCTTCATCCACTGAAGCACCTCAAGCGAAACAGTATCAGTGCGGCTGTTGCACGCCCAGTGAATCTTAAGACCAGAGTCAACGATTGCTCGACACAGTTCGATCACCCAGCGTTTGTTCTGTGTGAAAAGCTCTGACCGGAAGAGGAAGTTAGTTATCCCGAGCTCCTCAACGCACAGTCGGATCTCACGCATCACGTCTTCGACAGAGCGGTAGACGTTTCGCGTACCGGCAACCTGATTAGCCAGGCAGTAGGAACAGCTGAAGGGACATCCACGGTTGGTGACGATGGTCGTTTGTACTGCTCCGTTGTCAGGTCGCCGATAGAGTTCGTTTCGGGCCAAGTGCCGGGCGGGAAAGGGGAGGCTGTCAAGGTTGCTGGGGTGCGGATTATCCGCTACGCGGTTAAGTTGTCCGCGCTCATCGCGCCACGTAATGCCTGCGATCTCGTCAAGGCGCTCACCCAACGTAAGCGCTCGCACACCGTCTTCGTAGCTACTCCTGATCGCTACGTCCAGCGCTGGACAGGACTGCATAACGGTAGAGTCAAGGACCTGTAGGGGCGCACCGATTGCAGCCGTAGTGATCGAATGGTCGATATCTTTCGCGAGCTGAGCCGCATGCAGGTCGTCTGAGAGCGAGAGGGTTGTCGTGCTAATAACGAGCAGCTGTGGGGTAAAGCGCACGATGTCTGCTCTGAAGTCCCCCCAGCTAGAACCTTCAGCCGAGTAGTCGCGAAAGAGAACCTCAGCACCAGCAGATTCAGCTGCGCCGGCCGCATACAGGATATCGATAGGAGGACGTAGCGCGATTGTCTTAAGCTTCTTGATAGGAGTCTGACACCGATCTTCCCGAACAAAGAGCCCGGTTGGAGGAACGATACACATTACCCGTGAAGAAGATTTGCGCATGAGAGATTCGTTCATATGAGCTCAGGCCGACGGCTCAGTTGAGTCGCGGATACACGTCCAGGTTTCCCCCGCATCGACAATCACATATCAACCCAAACTCTACGTTCTCGCTACATGTCGGTTGTGCGGCGCTTCTCTAGTTCAAGGATAGTAAGATCAATTCATTTTTTGCAAGTGTTTAGCCGTCGTATCCGGCCGAACCACGAGTTCCATAGATCATATCTGCTCGCCACAGGTTGGCTCAACTCTGCTCGCAACAAGAGGCTCGAAGGAGTCGTAGAAGGGGAGTTCATCGTTCGATTGCGAGGTGTCGATGAATTTTGGACTAGGAGGCGGAGGCTGGAAGTCAGGGATGCCGTTCGGCTGCCCTCGACTCGAGCTCGGGCCGAGAGCAGCCTGACCGTCCCCCAGAAAACAGGACAATTGCAATGTAGAAAATTCTAGGATGGCACCTGCTATTGAAAGGAGAGTGAGGTGCCAAGAAAGAGGTACACGGGAGGGGCAGATAGCCCTGGTAGTTAAGGAGCTGGAAAACGGAGCCAAGGTAGAGGATCTCTGCCGGAAGCTAGGGAAGCGAGGCAAAACCCACCCGTAGCGAGAAAGTGGAGGTTGGGTTGATATTCGATTTTTGGTGCGGGGAAAAACCGGACGTGTATCCGCGACTCGACTGAGCTCGCCGAAGTCTGA
>JBIIHY010000161.1:0-7041 GCA_044235305.1 Bdellovibrionota bacterium | reverse complement strand
AGCGGGATATTTCATCGACAAGCGCCTGCATCTCTGCCACGGCGGTTCGACTTCCACCTACATCCTTGAATCGCTCCTCGGGGCGCTCTTTGAATTTTTGTAGACCCTCTCCAAAGCCGGCAAGGTCACCACCGGTAAGGTGTTTTAGCCCGTTCCCCAAGTAACGGCCGACCATTACCACAACCGCTCCGAAGATGAGCCAGATTGCGAAATCGCGGGAGGTTATACCCTGTGTCTGTCCTGGTTCTAGATTATTTTGGCCAGCGGGAGGCTGAACGATTCGCGCTTTAACCTCTCCACCGGAGGAGTAGATCCCCTCTAAAAGTTTCGTGCGCTCTGGGCCCGCCTGAACACCGCGCAACATGGCGAATGAATGGTTTGTTAAAGCCGGAATGGGTCCTTTGTTCGTGGCGCCTTTATGAACAGGGAAAACGTAGGTAAACGTGTTTCCGTCAACGCTGCCAAACTCGGCGACTACGTTTGATAAGTTTCCGCTCTTTACGCACTCCAGCGCCATCTTTGGAGCTGTCAGGAGGGTAAACGGAGACTCAGGGGACCTAAGGGTGAGATCGTTTAGGGAGGGACCGGCGGCTTTCTTCGCTGCGTCAACTTTCGCCTTATCGTCCTCTCGTCTGCAAGAATACATCCCAGCGACTATGGATGAGCCAAAGAGGAAGGGGGCAACCCACCCGGGGACACGAGAATTTTCCTGTTCGGCCATAACTACTCCGACGTTTCCACGAAAGGTTAGGAGAGGCTGTTAGGCAAAGTCAAGAAACACGTACCGGTCAGCAACATCAAGAGCTTAACCAGTGCGTTATGGGTGGTTATGGTAAACTAAACATACTTATAAAGGGTCTTCGACGTTTTTAGTGGGTGCTTTTTGATGATATCGGGCCGTGAACGTGCACCTGCACCTGCTCGTGCACGTAAGAACCTCGTTTTTAGCCTGAAACTCAGCGGGTTATGCCGTAGCTCTGCCCGCTACACCACTAATTCCGTCGATGAGCCCTTATAAAAGACTCCACGCACCGCAGACTTTTCAGGTCCGCTAGAATCGTGGGTTTTGGCAGCACTATGATTCACAGCCAGAACAGCGAGGGGGTGCTTGAACCGGTCGTGTTTTTTACCTGTTGGATCAGACAGCAATTACACCGCCCCGCTCTTTACCTTCTCAGTATTAAGCTGCACGAAGGCATCGCCGTTGCTCGGAGCGCTAATAAGTTGGGCAAGCGTCTTCTGCTCAAGGAGTTTATCTATTGCAACTCGTAGCTCCTGCCACACGCCGTGTAGTGAGCAATTCTCGCGCGTTGAGCAGAGGCTTGGCACGGTTGGATCTGGATGAAGAGGGGAGTGGTCACACATGATCTGAAAGGTGTCACCCTCTGCTGCGTAGAGGATATCTTTTAAGGTGATATCCTTCGCTTCTCGTTGCAATCGGTATCCACCCTTTGGTCCACGCTCGCTTTCGATGATTCCACCTTTGCGTAGGCGTTGGAGCACCTGTTGAGTGTACTGCATGTCTAGTCCTTGAGACTCGGCTATTTCGGCAGCACCTATCGTACGCTCGCCCTGCTTGAGCCCTAGATACATCGCACACAGGATTCCGCATTCACCCCACTTTGTGACACGCATAACGTTCCGTTACAAAAAAGTGAGACTGACCTCTATCACACAAGACGAAATTAGCCCAGAAGAAGGTCTCTGGTAAGTAGGTAGGTCCACGGTAGCACGGCAAAGAGTGTGTACATCACGATGATAGTTGCCAGCGCACCTTTTAGCCACGACACGCGAACGGTGTGGTGACAGAGGCCAGCGATTACAGCGAGCGCTATCGACTTGGTAATGAATAGGGCGGGCAGGTAGCCGATGTGCACCATAAGGGTACGCAATAAGACGTTTCCCTCCATGCCAGTGCCGTATTGAGCCATTCCGAGGCCGGTCAGTACGCCGTCTGCAATTTGAAGTGCTGCCAAGATAAGACCGAGCGTTAAAAGCTCTGCGTGTGAGGTCTTTGAGTGGCTAAGAACGCAACGGCTGCCGCCTTTAGTCTTCGTCTGCGGAAAGGGGATAACTCTTGCTCGGCCATCAACCGAGGTCCAAACTTTATCCATCTTTAATGCGTTACAGCCCATAACACCTACAGTCTTGGGAATACACCCCCATATCTCCACCTTCGGGAGAAGTGCATCACTTCACCTGCAGGGGGCCATCGCGACTCATGCTTGCTAAGGCATTGAAACTACTTGCTAGGCTACATTTTTTTAGTGAGAGCTTTCGACCTCAGAGGCCATCTCAAGCTCAGCAACGAGGGCGTTTATCTTCTCGCGGATATCCTCTGCTAGGACAGAGATAAGAGTGCCGGTCTGAGAGAGCGAGTTATCGGTATGCACCGTTTCGCGCGCGATCCATTCAGCGCTTGTGCTGATATGATCAAGTCTGCTAGCGATTTCAAGTACTTGAGAGAGAGTATTCATGGGCACCCACTTAAAAACCCGTAGCCGGCAGGTCTAGTCTAGACCAGGCACGGCTACGAAAACCTTACACCGCATAAACCGTATAGTTTATGATGAGGGGTTGTAAGGTCACGCTTCGGGTTTTTAAGCGCTACTGTGCGGTTACATCAAACGCTGATTGCAACTTGAAAACGCCGTCGATGTAGGAGAGGTCTCCCAATGTCACTCCCATCGTTTTGACCTTGGCTGAGTTAAACGCCTTGTCAATCTCAGAGCTATCACCGCCGGTCAACATTCCCAGGCTGCCCTTCACCGAATCCACAACGTTGGCCACCTGAGGGAAGTTAACATACAACAATCCAAGGCTACTCTTAGGAACCCGCGCTTGGAGTCCTGAAGAGAGGGCTGATGTGAAACCCTTGCTTACGTCAGATGAGGTTGCAAGTAGATCGGTGAGCGCTTTTTCTGATGTCCCTATAAGCACAGCCTTTGAGCTCTCTACCGGCGCCATGTAAACGCCAGCTCCGATAATCGTAGTGAAGAACCTTGAGTCCGTGCCGGAGATCTTCTTTGACTGCCACTGAGTCTCCTGACCCGCGCTCATTAGTCCAAGCGAGATAAGCTCTTCAAGAGATTTGCTCGTCTCTGCAGGCTTATCAGTATCGATTGCAAGGAAGATATCTGGAAACGGTGAGCCACCGTTCCCGGAACGGGTCCCAAGCGTTAAGCCGCTTATCTCTTTCACAAGGGGAATTTTGGTGACCATCTGGGCTTCTTCAAGTGATTGCATGGAGCCGTCTAATTTCGCCACAACTGAGGTGTTAAGCGAGAGGCCAAAAGCTGAGTCCTTTGGAAGCTTAAGGCTTGTGCCAGGGAGGGTAGCGCCCTCGAAGGCAGCTAGTACCTTCTTCTGCACATCATTTCGCGGCGCAACTGCCACAGCGAAGTGGTTAACGTACTGCTTAGAAAATCCAGAGAACCCCGCGATGCTCTCAAGCGGAAGGTCTTTCGGGTCAAAATCCTCATCCTTGGCCTGTTCGAGCAGTGGCATGAGCTGACTGACCGAAACGAAACCGAATGAAACAGGTGCCTCAGAGCTGCGCACAGCTTCCTCGGCTTTCTTGAACTCAGGAAGGTTGCGGAGGTTATCAAGCGTAGGGGTCGTGGCATTTGAAAAGAGTGGCTCAAGGGTTTGCTTTGAAAGCGAGATGCCTAATTCACCCTTCGTGGCTGCAACAAAGAGTCCGACCTCTTGGCCTTCAAGCTCCTCTGGCGCAGCTTTGAAACCTGCAACGTCGCCAACCTTCTCTTCTGTTATTTTGAGGTCAGAATTCTGTAAGAGCGTTTTGAGCACAGAGAGCTTCTCTGTAAGATCGGTTGCTGGAGCTGCTGAGAGGTAGATACCCGCATCAACGGGTACCGGACCTTGGCGTGGACCGAAAAAGACTACGCCTTTTGAAACCACCTTATCGGCCATTGATTTTCCGTCCGATGATATGAGGCCAAGTTTTTGGAGGGCCGAGAGCGCCGTTTCAGCGAGCTTAACCTGTTCCTCTCCTGCGCCACTCTCCTTCATCTTCTCGATGCTCGCAGTAAGGCCGTCTAGGCCGTTCATCGATTCAGCCCACGGAGAGGCTTTGAGGTTCTTCCAGCCTTCGCCTGAGAGGTCAAATACGAGGAACCCAGCCGTTGAGGTAGGAAGTTTTGAGAGCAGTGTTTCGCTCAAAATTGATGAGGCTACCTTGGGAGCGACTGGTGGCGAGTCTTTAGTGCATCCAACGCTAACAGCGGTAATCAGGGTAGCGAGGGTAAGTATACGGGGGAGTCGGCCGTTACAAAGGGTGCGCATGATAGGGAGTTCCTGTCGGCTAGTCAGTTAAACAAGGGATGCACAATTAACCCGTACAGGTGTAATAGAAAATGGCGTATCCCGCAAGGGAATGAAAAGGAGGCAGACATCCTGCCCGCAGTGTATTAACCTACCGAATATGGCTTTAACTCGAATCGATAGCTCACTCTACCGTGGGCGCAAGGCGGCAGATGATGCGTCATCGTATGTGTCCCTAAATCCGCTCGCAAAGCCCTCGCAGCTAGTTTTTGCTGGGGCCACAGCTATTAGGGCGGGCCTTGGAAGTCAGGTCGCTTACCGACTCGCCCTTGATTACTTTATGAAGGGGGTAGAATCGCACTACGTAAAGCTCCCGTCCCAGGAGCTTCCAGCGCGCAGCGATGAGGAGGTAGTTGGAGTTATCGAGGATGCCTTCAGGAGTGCTAACTCGTCGGTTTATTCCTTTGGACACAAGCTTGCTGCCGGTGGGCGGATGTCGGCCTCACTGCTAGGGCTTGTAATAGAGAACGGAAGGCTCTCAACTGGTCGAGTCGGATACGCGACAGTGTACCTCTTCCGCAAAAAACAGCTCTTTCCCTTCTTTGAGCAACCCGAGCGTGATGAGTCCACTAAAGTTGGCGATGCGGCGGAGTTTCCTGATGAGGCCACCATGCGCCAACGCTCTTTTGTGGGGTCGAATTCGATAGTTGATGTTGAGCTTGCTTCTGTAGTGTTAGAGGCAGGGGACGTGCTGTGCGTGTTTTCGAGGCCGCTAACAAGTCTCAATGAAACACTTCTTTTTGAGTGTCTTGAGACGCTCCAGGGGGAGGGGTTCCCGGAGGATTTCGGGGATGGAGTTTCGCAGGTGGCTGAACGTATCTGCAACGACGTGTTCACTGAGCCTGAATCGCTCTCTTTTGCCGCCGTTATCACGGTAGGACCCGATGTAATCTATTGCGATCAGGTGGTCGTGGGGGTGTAAATCCGACTGTTGATATTAAGGCAAGCTTCCGATTATGCTCGGGCCCGTCACAAACACGCCTTTGTGGGGGTAACCAAGCAATGAAGCAGTATCTAGATCTAGTCAGAGATGTTCTTGAGAACGGCAAGCCTGAAAGTGGTGTTGAGAAGAACGGCGCGCTAGTACGCCCAGACCGTACGGGTGTTGGAACCTACTCAGTTTTTGGTCGCCAGATGCGGTTTGATCTGACACAAGGTTTCCCGCTCGTTACTACAAAGAAGGTTCATCTTAAATCCATAATCTACGAGCTGCTCTGGTTCCTGAAAGGCGACACCAACATCAAGTATTTAAAAGACAACAAAGTCTCGATCTGGGACGAGTGGGCAGATGCCGAGGGTAACTTAGGCCCCGTTTACGGAAAGCAGTGGCGTTCTTGGGAAGGGCCGCGTGGAAAGGTTGATCAGATTGCCCGAGCGATTGAGACTATAAAGACAAACCCATCGAGTCGGCGCATCGTGGTTATCTCGTTTAATCCAGCTGATCTCCCTGAAGTTGCTCCGCCTGCGTGTCACACCCTCTTTCAATTTTATGTCTCAGGAGATCGCATAAGCCTGCAGCTCTATCAGCGTTCAGCGGACCTTATGTTGGGGGTTCCTTTTAACATCGCAAGTTATGCGCTCTTTCTGATGATGGTTGCGCAGGTGACAGGGCTTACAGCGCACGAATTCGTGCACACATTCGGAGATGTGCACATTTACTCTAACCACGTTGAGGGTGCGCGCCTACAACTTGAGCGTGAGCCGCGGCCGCTACCTCAGATGAAGATAAATCCAAACGTAAAGGATATCTTTGGTTTCTCATACGAGGACTTTACCCTTGAAGGGTACAACCCGCACGAGCGCATTCAATTCGATATAGCGGTGTAGGGAAGGGGGATGGGAGACGCTTCATCCGCACACCGAATCGCTGCCATAGTGGCTATGGACGAAGCCCGCATCATCGGAAAGGATGGTGCGCTGCCGTGGCACTTACCAGAAGATCTAGCGCACTTTAAGGCGCTCACTACTGGGCACGTTGTAGTCATGGGCAGAAAAACGTGGGATTCGCTTCCGCCAAAGTTTAGACCTCTTCCTGGGCGCACAAACGTTGTGGTAACCCGTAATCCAAGCGCGCTGAGTGTGCCAAGTGGTGTCCTTGTAGCCTCGTCGCCTGAAGAGGGTATCTTTAAGGCGAAAGATGTTGCAGCGCCGGGATCTACTATTTGGATAATCGGCGGAGCAGAGCTCTACCGGATGACGTTACCACTGTGTGACGAGGTGTACCTTACAAAAGTCGATGGGGTGCATGAGGGAGATGCGACTCTTCCTGCCTTTGAAGAGGGCTTTTCGCTCGTCGAAGAGCGGCGTGGCGAGCGGTGTAGCTTTGTGCGGTATGCGCGGGGTGGGGCTGTTAGGTAGCGCAGTCCTCTAGAGTCGATCATATTTATTGATGCTGGTGAGTATTTGCGAGCCCCGTATGCGTAAACACTGCGCTCTGTGAGCACAAGGATCCCCACAGTCAGATCCCCGGGTGGTAGTAGACCCTGGGGTCCATTCCAGAAATGGCTAGTTTAGGTGGGCAGAGTGTGAGGTGTTTAACTGGTTGAGATACTTGATTATAAAGCTTGATTGACTACGAGTCGGGATTCCATACACTGGTGGTAGGGACTTGGTTATGGAATTGTTATGTGGGTAACGAAATGCTAAAACACGACATCGTCGGGGTATGGCAACTCGTTTCGTGCGAAGGTAGAAGTT
>JBIIHY010000160.1:0-7094 GCA_044235305.1 Bdellovibrionota bacterium | reverse complement strand
TCACGCTCCCTTTGGAGCCTTGAAACTCTGAAGGGGTGGGACAGGCCACTCATTTCTACCCTCGATTGATCCATCTCGGCGCAACAACTATCGGCACACTACTACAGTTCAGCTACTTACAAAAAAGAGAGCGATCTTCTTAGCAATGCGGTAGTGCAAAAGGTAGCGTTCCCTTATTCCGGTCAGACGATACCACCGTTGCCCTCTTGTCGATGAATTGCAGGAGAAAGTAGCTGCCTAGCCGATACAAACTTCTTGCGAAGCTAAACCTTCGCGGTCCGGTGAACCGCTGATGCGGTAGCATGGGTACACACGAGAAAAGAGATACTGACCGCAGATAGCATTCCTTACGTTGGCTTATGGGACAGTCGCTGTTGAGCATTAAGGGATGGTTATGAAGACGGAGTTCCTTTTTAAAAAGGGTACCCTATGGACAAAAATGCCACATAGGGTCCCAGCGTCATACAAACTCGAGGAGTAGACCTAACAGCGAACTACGCTCTGGGATTTCCCATGAGCGTAGTCGCTGTTAGGCGTGTTGCGCTACCTTAACGGTTCGCGCCGCTATGGGGATTCCCATTAGCGTCGTAACCGTTCCAGTAGTAGCCATATTGGCCGGTGTTGGAGTTCCAACCCCACCCGTCAGGATGCAGTCCCATACGTTGTATCTCCTTTCTGGTTGATTGACTTTGAAACCTTTGCAAACCTTTTGCAAATAGCTCTCCGTCCTCACAACCACGATTTCGACCCATGCGTGTCAACATCGCGGTTGCTCGGACTTTAGTTCTCTCTCTACCCCTATTCTGTTTTTGTGAAACGCTTATCGCGTCCAGTGATGAGATTTATACCATGCCTTTTACAAAGCACGGTCGGAGAGGAATTCAGATGCAGACTCAGAGCAACGCTGCGTGCAAACGCGGCGAAAGAGCTGAAAGTGGGGGGCTTGTTGGGAGATGAAGGTAGCCTCTGTTCGGGCAAAACGAGGTACGCCACTCGGAAGGAAGGCTTGATTGGGATGGTCCAAGGCTTTGTCCCTCGTGACGTCCCCTAGGGAAGCGCGGTTTCTTCGGCACCCGCGGATACTTGAGTGTCATTAATACGCTCCCTCCTTCGCGTTAAACTCTTTTTTCGGAAACAGAGAGAACGTATACGCGATGTGGTTCACATTAAGAGAAAAAGAATCGTCACCCAACACACAGACTGCAAAATGCACCCTCTGCGTAGAGCAAGGAACTTGTTAAAGCAACTCACTCGTGAGTCTCTGCTCCACACGGCGCCGACTCGTCTACCGACACACCACCAAAATCCCCCTCACGATAACGCTTGAGGTATATCGCAATGAGCGACATTGTGGTTGGAGTCATTCCAGGTATGCGCATCGCTTGGCCAATTGTTACTGGCTTATGCTTCTTTAATTTCTCACGCGCTTCGGCACGAATTTGAGTTATGAGCTCATAGGGGAAGTCGGTTGGGATTGTCTCTGATTCAATCTTCTTTAATTTCCTCACTTCCTCTTCTTGCCTATCGAGGTAACCACTAAATTTTGTTTCAATCTCAAGCGCTGCTCGAAGATCTGATGACAGCTCAGCACCCTCATACTTAACGTGGCCCAAGACATCATCAATGGTAAGCTGCGGACGTTTGAGAAGCTGCTCAAGAGTTGCACTATCTTTAAGCTCGGCTGTTCCCTTTGATACAAGCCACTCGTTAGTGGTGGCTACTGGCTTAACACGCGTGCTCTTTAGCCATGAGAGCGCATCGGTGAAGACTGAATTGCGCTGTTCGAACAGATCCTGCTGCTCTTGAGTTAAGAGCCCAAGCTTTGCTGCTAACGGACAGAGTCGTGCTGTGGCATTATCTTCGCGTAGAATAAGGCGATACTCTGCGCGTGATGTAAACATACGGTACGGCTCATCTACGCCACATGCCGTGAGGTCATCAGTCATAACGCCGATGTAGGCTTGTCCACGTGTTAATACGAGCGGCTCGCGCTCTAATATCTTAAGCGCTGCATTCGCCCCGGCCATAAGGCCTTGCGCTGCAGCTTCTTCATAGCCACTTGTGCCGTTAATTTGCCCTGCTAGGTACAACCCGCTTAGCCCCTTAGTCTCATACGTTAACCCAATTTCACGCGGGTCAACGAAGTCGTACTCAACCGCATAGCCTGGAGCTAAAAACTCGACTCGCTCAAGCCCTTTAATTTTTCGGATAAACTGCTCTTGAACATCAAACGGCAGAGATGTCGATATGCCGTTTGGATAGACAATATCTGAGGTAAATCCTTCGGGTTCAAGAAAAACTGTGTGTTGGGTCTTATCTTTAAAGCGAAAAACCTTATCCTCAATCGAGGGACAGTACCGCGGACCACCTGAGGTGATCTGTCCGTTGAACATCGGGCTACGTTCTTTATTTGCACGGATGATATCGTGGATCTCTTCGTTTGTGTGTGTTTGCCAACAAGAGATCTGCGGTCTATCGATAGAACGAGTCGTAAATGAAAACGGCTGTGGCGGATTATCTCCGGGCTGCTCAAAGAGCACTGAGAAATCTATGGTTGAACGCCTAAGCCGTGCTGGGGTTCCGGTCTTTAGCCTTCCAAGAGAAAAGCCAAGCGCTCGTAACGAATCACTAAGCGAGTTTGATGCGATGTCACCGAGGCGCCCACCTGAAGTTTGCGTGTCCCCGGTGTGCATCAAGCCACGTAAGAACGTGCCGGTTGTTACTACGACCGCTTGTGCCTCAAGCTCAGTACCATCGCGCAGTACAACTCCGGTCACGCAATTATTCTTTGCGCGTATCTCTGCTGCTTCGCCCTCGACAATGGTCAGGTTAGGTACACCCTTTAAGTACTCCTGGATCCAGCTCTTGTAGAGCTCTCTATCTGCTTGAGCGCGTGAAGCGCGGGCGGCAGCTCCCTTACTTGCATTTAATATTCTAAACTGAATTCCTGTTGCATCGGTCGCTCGGCCCATAAGGCCACCCAATGCATCAAGCTCTTTGACTAGGTGCCCCTTACCAACTCCACCGATTGCAGGGTTGCACGACATCTGTCCAATCCCCTCTTTACGAAGAGATATAAGGGCTACTGGAACCCCTAGGCGTGCTGCGGCGTAGGCTGCCTCTATACCGGCATGGCCCCCTCCAATCACCACCACAGGAAATTTTTTTACAAAATCCATGTACCCTCGTTCTAAACCTGTAAGTCCCCCATTCTACGGGCATTTGCCCCCTTTCTCAACGAAACTACCCCTGTTTTAGCCTCATTTTAGGGGTCCCCTAGATTTGTTTAGCGGTCCAAAACGGGCATACAGTGCATCTCTAAGCTGTGAAAACACCCATCGTTGTTAAAAAACACACAACAATTTTGGGAAGTTAACGAATAGCTTATTGATGTTTATGGCTTCTCTTACTTCTACAAAGCGCAAGGCTTCACTTTTTCGCGACGGCCTGCTCGTGTTCACCCTGTCTGCAGTAGCTTCGGCTACCGTGGGCTCTTTGGCTATGGTGTACTTAAGCGATGAATCGTTGGCTGAGATGCAGGCTGACGTGGCATTCGACCAAGACCCGCTTGAGTCCGTGCGTGCTTCTCTTGGGTTGCCCGCAATGACAACTCCGGTGGGAGTTCCAATTGAGCCGGACCCGTATATTGAAAGCCAAGTAGAGTTTGTCTCAGATATCATCCGCTCTCACGTCTCACACCATATAGATGTTGAGGCTCTCTCAAATTTAATTATCAATGAGTGTCTCCGTCAGAGCTACGATCCGATACTTGTCGCTGCAGTAATTCGCGCTGAAAGTATGTTTCGTCATCAAGCGGTGTCAGGAGCTGGAGCACGTGGGCTTATGCAAATAATGCCAGCTACAGGAAGATACCTCTCACAATCTGAAAACCTGCCATGGAACGGAACTAAAACGTTACACGACCCAGAAACAAATCTACGGCTTGGTATCGCATACCTTCGGCAATTAGAAGAGCGCTTCAAAGGAAACCGCGAGCGCGCATTGATTGCTTACAACTGGGGTCCAGGAAACCTAGAAGATGCTCTGCGCACACGCAGATCGCCTCCGCGTGTAAGCCTTGCCTATGCTCGCGGCATCATGACTGCTCATCGCACATGGAAGCAAACCTTCATGGAGTTTGCACAAGCTGACACTGGAATGCAGGCTAATATCGGTTAACGCGACTACTCTCAGCAGCCTGGCACTTTTTTAAAGCAGATTACTGCAAACTGTATCGACCACGCCCCACGGAAGCGAGGAAGCCGTCGCGACAGAGTGCCTCAATCGCTTCTTTAATTCGTTCTCTTTCAAAAGGGACCTCTCCGCACAACTCCGACACGCTACGATTTCCTTTCTGCGTCAGCACCTTTAAAACCGCAGCGCGCACCTGGCGCCTTGAGCCAATGAAGGCTGATTGCTGCGAGTAGTGCTTACTACGTCGATTTACACCTCTGCGAGCTTTCTTCAATTCTACCCCCGCATCCATCAGGGCATAGAACCACGTGCGTGGCTCTTTAACATCCATCGTCTCTTCGACAACTTTAAGGACATCTTTATCCGAGACCGAATCCTGATCACTAAAGAACGCATACAGGTACAGATCTCGAATATTAGTCTCAATCATCACGTGAGGCTTATTGGTAGAGAATGTAAGCACAGCTGCCGCCGTATAGGCACCAAAACCAGGAAGTGCCCTAAGCTCAGACAGCTTATTTGGTAGCCTTCCTTTAAAATCCGAGACGATAATTTTTGCGGCGCGATGAAGATTAAGTGCACGTCGGTAGTATCCGAGTCCCTGCCAGCTACTGAGGACTTCTGCCGTACTTGCCCCTGCTAGGCTACGCCAGGAAGGGAATCGTTTAATAAACGCAGCGTACTTCTCAAGCACTCGCTCAGTCTGCGTCTGTTGTAGCATCACCTCGCTGACTGCAATGCGGTAGCTATTTGTGGTCTTTCTCCAGGGGAACACCCGACCGCTAGCGCAGTAGAATTCTTTAATAATTCTACGGAACTGACCAACTGAGACGCGACCACGCCTAGCCAAAGCCGCATCAATTTTTTCGACCACAAAACTCATGGTTTTACAGATTAAGACGATAGAGAGCTTACGGTAGCACGCGTAACAAACGTGCGTCCAGAAAGGGTAGCTAGCTGGCTACACAGCCTCGGGGAGTCACATCATGAATCATAGCCGTCTCATTATCCGCTTCTGCGCCGCAGTTGTGCTTGCAGCATCGCTGCTCTCGTGCACTAAGTCTCAAAGTGGTGACGACTCACCGTCGGGCGGTTCAGGGGCAACCCCCACTGGTCCAGGCACTACCCAATGTGGTGTGGTAGTAAATGGCGCCTTAAAAAATCCAGTTAAGCTGAAAGACGGAGAAGAGCTCCTTGTGCAGGGGGCTTCAGGAGCAAACCTTGTAATCGCGGCATTCAAAAAAACTCCCAATAAACCTTTCTTGATCAAGCTTCACGGAGTGGGCGCCGCACGAAATGCTCGCAAGCAAAAGTTAGCTATCCAAACCATTACCTCACTTGGCGCTAAGGGAGCGTTCTTTTTTAAACCTTTTGTGATGTGTGATACCTACCTTGGTTCAGAAACAGTTGCTGTCGGAGCACTCCTTACACCTGATGGCGTAAGCATAGGTGAGCAGGTGCTTGAAAAAGGGTACGCACTTCCAGAGAGCAGTGATGTATGCAACGGGTTTCTCTTAAAGGCGTGCTACGATGCACTTGCTGAGACTAACGCTACGATGGGTGGTGTCGGTTGCCAGTTTTTGTGGAAACCCGTAGCAGATAAAGATGGCAATCTCGTAATCCATGCGATGCCGTGTAACACGCGCATAGTGGTTAATGGTCAAGAGCTTCAGGATGCTGGCTCTGGAAACGGCCGCTGCTCGACTGGCCGCGGTAATAAGCCAGGTTGTGCGTATGGTCGGGCAACAGTTCAAGTGTTTGACCGTGACTCGGGTCTGCCGTATGAATTTGCTGATGGCAGCACAAAGCTTGTGGTGAATGGCTGCGACCGTGTAGAGCCGCCGTGCGCTGAGTAGAGGCGGCACTGGTTACCGGGATAAACATAGATCTCGGGGGTTTTCTGGTAATTGATAGACTGCCTAGGCCTGAGGTGGAAAACCGTACAGTCTTGCGTGTATGCAGGCATCATCTTCGGTTACAACTTCACAAGCGCAAGTACTAAAGCCCCCTTCTCAGCTCAACCTTGGCGACGGCCTAATCCACGCAAACGAGAAAAAACTGTCCTCGTTTAGCACCCTCAAGGGACGTGTTGGAATATTTGGTGGCACATTCGACCCGCCCCATGAAGGGCACCTTATCCTCGCTCAAGAGATGAAGCGGCTGCATAACCTTGATGCAGTGGTGTTTATTCCAGCGAAGCAAAATCCACTTAAACATTCAGGTCCCATCGCCTCTGATGAGCAGCGCCTTACCTTGACAGCCCTTGCCATACGCGATCTTCCAGGGATGTATGTTTCTGATATACAACACCGCCTTCCTTCTCCCTCCTACACAATTGATATGATGGCGGCTATTAAGGCTGAAAACGGAGGAGACGCTCAATTCTTCATTCTCTGTGCAGCGGATATCATTGAAGACCTTCATAAATGGAAAAACGTTACAGCTCTTAACAGACAGGCGCCGTTCCTGATTGGCACTCGGCCGGGGGTGGCAGTTTCTGATTCATCACTCGCTAAGCTTGACGCTGAAGTGGCTAAACAGGTCAGACAGGGGCTTACAGAAATTCACTCCAAAGCTGCCTCTTCTACTGCCCTTAGAGATGCGTTGAAACGCAACTCGTCACAAGAGGAGCTCCAAGCGCTAGGGCTTGAGCCACTGACGGCGCGATATATTCGAGAGACCAGCATATACGGTCCGGAGTAACCGTTGTTGTTGTAACCCTATCTAATACCTTTGATACTTCTTGAAAGTACGGTAAGACCAGATGAAGGATTTTTGGACCTTTCCCTCAAATAAACTATATGGATCTGTTCTTTGACAATGATGCCGGTTCAGATGACCTCATCTCGCTGGCGCTCCTTCTCGCTGACCATCGAGTGGCGTTGAAGGGCGTGGCCGTT
>JBIIHY010000159.1:0-7096 GCA_044235305.1 Bdellovibrionota bacterium | reverse complement strand
CAACGGTTACTATAGCTGTATTGCGGCGGGGAAAATGTTGTCTCGATCTCTATTTCAAAACACTCTCCACACGTGCGTCCTTACTCTGTCCGCACTACTCAGTGTTGTTCCTTGTGCCTTCGGTCAGGCTTCGGCGCCGAACCGCGAGCAGCTCTTTTTAAGCGACACTAAAGGTGAGCAGAGAGCTGAAGCAGCCGCACTTCGTCGCGCGCGTTCTAATGTCGCCAAGCCACAAGAGGGCCTCGATTTCCAGGCGCCAATTATCGATTTCGATAAGGAGCGAAATCGTGTAACGGGGCGCGGTGGAGTCCTTGTTTCCGAAGGTGGTGTTCAGGTTCAGGCAGATGAAGGAAGTTTTAACCTTCAGAGCAGAGAGGGTGATGTAAAGGGGAACGTTGTCATGACGAGCCCATCTGGAGTGCTCGCTGCGAAGGAGGCGAGCCTAAACGTTCCAAATGAAACCGGTACATTCTCTGATATTCAGTTTGAGGTGGATGCGGGTGGGTTCCAAGTCGAGGCTGACCAGGCCCGTAAGGTGTCTGAGTTTGATTTTGAACTCGACGACACTTCGCTAACAAGTTGCAACTGTCCTAATAAAGATAAGCCCTGGGAAGTGAGCGCGCAGAGTTGTGAGCTAACCAAAGGTGCCTACGCGCACACCTACAACTCGACTCTGTACTTCCAGGGACTGCCGGTTTTTTACTCACCGTATCTCGTTTTTCCCGTAAAAGATGAGCGCGCCTCCGGTCTGCTTCCGCCGCGCTGGGGGTACAATAATCGCGACGGATTCGTGTACAACCAGCCTATTCTGGGGATCATCGATGACTCCACAGACATTACATTCACACCATTTATCGCAACGAAGTCGCGCTACGGGGCTGAATTGCAGGGGCAAAAGATCTTCTCTAAGACCAGCAACGTACGTGGAGGATTGTTGTATTCGAATGAAGGATGGCGCGGTGATGATCTACGCGGTCTCAATACCAAGGGCGTTTTTGATGACACCATCGACCAAAATCGTTTAGGAGGATATTACCGGCAGAAGTGGCAATCAGATCGTAGGAATGCGGTTCCGGTCAGTTTTATCGCCGATGGGCACTATACAAGCGACAACCTGCTCTTGCGCGAGATAACTGAGCCGAACATCGGCGACCAGCAGGCCCAATTTCTCGTTTCCACTGCGGTGTTGAGAGCGAGTGCCTTTGAGAAAGTTTATGGTGAGGTGCGATCAGAGTACAACCAGATGTTATTGACCGACCAGGATCTACAGTTTCAGCGCTTACCCGAGGCAGCCGTTTCAACTGGTCACTCATTTCGCCCGCTTGGCTTTAATCCTTACGGGCTGAAGCTCGTTACAGACGCCAACGCCGTGGCAACCAACTTTGTACGTTCAGATGGATACGAGGGGTGGCGCGTTGATATGCGTCCTAAGGTAAGTGTGCCCTTTCACATATCCAGCTACGTTAGGGGAGGCTTCTCTGCGGAGCTGAGGCAGACAGAGTATAGTTTGTCGGATACGTCTCAGCCACAGCAATCAACACCAACTCCTGCGCCAACGGGCTCACCATCTCCTGATGCTACCGGCACCCCAGCTCCGCAGGTGACTACCACCCCAGCCCCGTTGCCGGCTGACCTCGAGAGCTCAAACTCACGTACTCTGCCGATATTTAGTTACGGTATGGGTAGTGCTGTTGAGCGCGTGTTTGAAGTTGACCGTGATAGTGTCTTCGCTAGGTTTGTCACTGCCGGTGCGAAGAATGAGCGCAAGGAGTTAACTCGCCTGAAGCACACTATCGAGCCTGCTATGACCTACGCCTACGTGCCCGATGTTGATCAAAGCGACCTCCCACGGTTCGACCAGAACGACCGCTACAGGCAGCGTAGCCTGGTAGGCTACGGAATCACCTCTAGGCTGTATGGTCGCTTCTCAGAGCCGTATGAGCGTAGCCGTGACGTAGAGGAGCTGACTCCTTCATCTGAGAGCCTCCCCGTATTTGATCTCTCTACCTCAGTGCTCGACTTTGGTCGCACGATGCTGCTCACGCCTGGAGGAAGTTTCGATCGACGGACTGGTAGCGTGCGGGAATTGGTCACGCTTGCGGTAAGGCAGAACTACGACTTCGTCGAGGCGAGTAAGAATCTAGACCCGGATCGCGAGGCGTTGTCTGACGTAAACGTGGGGCTTTCGCTCTCTCCGTCGCCGTATTTTGCTACCGGGATTCAGAGTAACGTCGGGACAGACGGCTCCTTCTCGAGTTATCAGGTGTCGTTTGGAGTGCGCGATGACCGAGATGACGCTCTTAGGGCGCGTTACTCGTTCATTGATGGTGCAATCGAGCAGGTCGAGGGGAATGCCGAGTTAAAGCTGCACGAGCAGCTTAGGCTTGGGTATTACGCTCGGTATGATGTCACCGAGTCAGAAATGCTTGAGAATCGGGGACTACTGCGTTTCGTTAATGCTTGTAAATGCTGGAGCATCGACGTCGGGGTGAGCGAACGGGTGAACCCAGATAGGCGGCAGGTACTTGTCAGCTTCTCGCTCGGGGGAATAGGAAACCTCGCCCAGGGGGCAGGGCTCGCTCCGGATAGCAACAACTATTAAGAGGACTCGGGGTGTGAAGATCCTTCTTTTTGGTGGAGCTGGGCAGCTTGGCTCCGCTATTCGCACCATGGCTCACGATTTAGCCTTTGAGGTAGCAGCGCCCGTTGCTAAAGAGCTCGATATTCGAGAAGCGCAGCAGGTGGAGTTCCTTGCTCGCAGCTTCAAGCCGGATGTAATTATCAACTGCGCCGCCTTTACTGCAATAGACCGTGCTGAAGAGGAGCAGGATCTCTGCTTCGCAATCAATCGCGATGCGGCCGCACACGTCGCACGCGCCAGTCGCAGTGCGGGAGCGCGACTCGTTCATCTCTCAACTGACTACGTTTTTGATGGCACCGGCTCCAGGCCTCTGCGTGAAGGCGATCCGGTTAATCCGGTCAATACCTATGGGCGAGCCAAACTGGCCGGAGAGCAAGCGGTGAGAGACCTGCTCGGCGAGAGGGCGCTCATCATCCGCACGCAATCGCTCTTTGGAAGGCGAGGGAATAACTTCTTACACACCCTTCTAAGCCTGCTGCCAGCGCGCGAAACCCTGAAGATAGTGAGCGACCACTATACGTCTCCTACACCTGTAGATTGGCTTTCTGGGGTAATCCTTGACCTGATTCGGCTACAGGTTGGCGGCACTGTTCATGCTGCTGCAAAAGGGGGCGTATCTTTGCTGGAGGTTGCTGAATTCGTCGTGGGGCGGTACAAGCAGATATATCCTGGTCGGCCGGTCGCGCAGATAGAGGCAACAACCACTTCGGATGTTGCACGACCGGCAGCGAGACCGCTGTTTTTGACTTTGGACACCGGAAAGTTAGTCTCGCTTCTCGGCCGAGACACTCCCCACTGGGAGGTCGGCGTTGAGGAATTCCTGAGAGGAAGGGATTAGGGGACGGTGCATTTGAGAGAGGGAGAGATTCGGTGGTGAAGGCAGGAGCGGAACATAAGGTACGAGCGGTAGTATTAGCAGGAGGGCAGGGCACACGGTTCTGGCCCGTGAGCAGGTCAAGCCTCCCGAAGCAGTTTCTGTCGATAGGCGAGCGCGATGAGAGCTTGATTCAGGCTACTGTGCGTCGAATCGAACCGTTGGTTGGAGGAGACGGCGTCCGCGTGGTTGCAAACGACGGCTTGCGTGCGCTCGTTGAGAAGCATGTGCCGCATGCGACATTTATCTCCGAGCCGGAAGCGAAGAATACAGCCGCCTGTATTGGCTTGGCAGCCGTCTATCTCCTTAGCGAGAGCGAGCAGGCCGATCCAGTGATGATTGTGCTCCCAGCGGATCACTCCATTCGAGACGAGGAGGCGCTGCGCCGCACCTTGAATGAGGCGATTGAGCATGCTCTCAGTTCAGATGTCTTGGTTACCATCGGTATTAGCCCAACGCATCCTCATACCGGGTACGGTTACATAAAACAGGGGAAAAAAGTCAACGGTCGTACTCACCAGGTTGAGCGATTCTTCGAAAAGCCAAACCTTGATCGCGCGCAGAAGTATCTTGAGAGTGGGGACTATAGCTGGAACTCGGGAATGTTCGTGTGGCGGGCCAGCTCTATCTTGGCTGCTTTTAAGGCGTATTTGCCCTCTATGTATCAGGGTTTGATGGAGATAAAAGAGCAGTTGGCGGCTGGAAGCGGTTGTAATTTCGGTGAGATCTCTCGTATATTCAGGTCCTTCGAGTCGATCTCAATCGACTTTGGAGTACTTGAGCACGCCAGGAACTCTCTGGTAGTAAATGCTGAAGGGTTCGGATGGAATGACGTCGGTTCCTGGGACCAGTGGGCTGATAGCTTTCAGCCGGACGCCAGCGGCAACCTGGTAAAGGGTGACGCGGTTGTAATCGACAGCGAGGGGTGCGTTGTAAAGTCGGATAAGCGCCTTGTGGCAGCTGTAGGTCTTAAGGATGTAGTAGTTATTGACGCAGGGGATGCTGTGCTTGTGGTTTCGCGTGAGCACGTGCAGGACGTGCGGAAGGTGGTTGATGAGCTCAAGCGCCGAGGAAGAACTGAGCTCGTTTAGTAATTAGACGGGGCTCGCTAGGAAGGTGTCCATAAGGGCACCTTCGCTCAGAAGGAAAGGAGAAGTTGTATTATGTCAAAGAAAGTTGCTCTTATCACAGGGATTACCGGACAAGATGGCTCGTACCTCGCCGAGTTCCTTCTAACTAAAGGCTATAAAGTATACGGCATGGTTCGTCGTGCCTCATCTGAGAAATTCGAGCGCATCGCCCACCTCACTGGTCAGGTAGAACTTATTCAGGGAGACCTCCTTGATCAGTCTTCATTGATCTCCATAATCCAGAAGTGCAAGCCACAGGAGATATATAATTTAGCTGCGCAGAGCTTTGTTCCAACGAGTTGGAGTCAGCCAGTGCTCACTGCTGAATTTACGGCTATCGGCGTAACTAAGATGCTTGAGGCTATTCGTGTGGTGGACCCATCGATCCGGTTTTACCAGGCATCAAGCTCTGAGATGTACGGAAAGGTGCTGCAAGTTCCTCAAACAGAGGATACCCCTTTCTATCCACGCTCGCCGTATGGTGTAGCAAAGGTGTACGGCCACTATATCACCGTGAATTACCGCGAGAGTTACAATCTGTTTGCTGTCTCTGGAATCTTGTTCAATCACGAGTCGCCTCGCCGCGGCTTGGAGTTTGTAACTCGCAAGGTAACAGATGGTGTAGCGCGAATTAAGTTAGGGCTAAGCACAGAGCTTAAACTTGGAAACCTCGATGCTAAACGCGATTGGGGGTTTGCCGGTGATTACATCAAGGCCATGTGGCTTATGCTGCAGCAGCCGACGCCGGATGATTACGTTATTGCTACCGGAGAGACCCATACGGTGCGAGAGCTCGTTGAAGTTGCGTTTGAGCGCGCGGGGCTTGACTGGCAGAAACATGTCAAGCTTGATCCGGCCTTCATTCGACCAGCAGAGGTTGATCTCTTGATCGGTGACCCTGCTAAAGCCCAAAAGCAGCTCGGTTGGAAGCCAGAGGTGAGCTTCAAGCAGCTTGTGCACATGATGGTTGATTCGGATATCGAGCGACTCTCGGGCGAACGAAGCGCACGGTAATGGTGTGGGCGCAGCTCGTATGAAGGCCCTCGTCGTTGGTGCCAATGGGTTCGTTGGCAGACACCTTGTTTCGCACCTTGTCTCACAGGGAGATCATGTGTCGGCGACGGTTATGGGCGCCCCGATACCGGGACTAGAGAAGAGCTGTCACCAGTTAGACATTACTGATTACGGCGCCACAGGAAATGTGATTCGTGAGGTGGCACCTGATGTGGTGTACCACCTCGCGGCTATCGCATTCGTTCCCGAGGCAGAGAGTAATTTTGACCAGACGCTGCGAATTAACGTAGGCGGTACCTCAAATATTGTGCGTCACTGCCACTTGCTTGACCGCAGCATTAAGGTCGTATTGATTAGCTCTGCTGAAGTGTACGGTCAGATATCACCGAGTGACCTTCCAATAAGGGAGACCACCGCGCTTAGGCCAGCGAACAACTACAGCCTCAGTAAGCAGATGGCTGAGCTCGTTGCCGAACGGTACAATCGCCAGAAGAGCGTTAGTACCGTGACGGTGCGGCCGTTTAACCATATCGGTCCAGGTCAAGACCCGCGCTTTGTTGTCTCAAGCTTCGCACAGCAGCTAGCTCTTATAGCGCGTGGTAAGGCTCAGCCTGTCCTCTCTGTTGGAAACCTCGAAGCACGGCGTGACTTTAGCGACGTTCGCGATGTTGTAAGGGCGTATCGTTTAATTGCTCAGAAGGGGAGCGGAGTGTTCAACGTCGGGTCTGGCCGGTCGCGGTCAATTAAAGAGATTCTTGATATGCTGATTAAGATATCTGGTCTCGCAGTGGAAGTCCGACAAGACCCAGCCCGTATGCGCGGGCCTGAAGTTGCTGACCTTTACGGCTCGATCGATAAGGCAGCAGCGGAAGTGGGGTGGAGCCCAGAGATCTCCCTGGAGCGGTCTCTGCGTGATGTCTATAACGAGTGGTACGAGAAGCTCGGTTAGTCACGAGTCACCGCTGTTGGGGCTGTAGCTTTAATGTGCAACGTGGATCTAGCAAGTGAGCAGTAAGAGAAATGACGATTATCGTGAGGTATACTCGACCTCGGTAGGGGCGATCTGCTCTGGGTGTGGGGCAGCGAAAGCCTCCTGTAGGTGTGCTGAAAAGAGAAAAGCGCTAGTGATAGGCTCTGGTGATGTAAAGGTTCAGCGCGAGAGTAAGGGCCGGGGCGGAAAAACGGTCACAGTGATCAGGGGCCTTGCGATGACAAAGGCACAGGCCGAAGATCTACTGAAGGCCCTCAAGAGCCTGTGTGGCACAGGCGGTACCCTCAAGGATGGGGTACTTGAGCTACAAGGGGACCGGTGCGAGGTGGCACTTACTGAGCTAGCTCGGCGTGGCATAAAAGCTAAACGTTCGGGCGGTTAGAACCTATTGAAAACAGGCTCTTCGTGGAATCGAGTGGGTAGAACTGGCGTTTCCGGACGTGAAC
>JBIIHY010000158.1:0-7102 GCA_044235305.1 Bdellovibrionota bacterium | reverse complement strand
GGGCAGTCTATGAAGATGTAAGTGAGGGCAAGGCGCAGCTACGCATGGTGAGCGCGGCTGAAGGTGCCCGTCGACCTCAGGTTAAGATGGTTGCAGATACTGCACCCCATTCGTTGACACCAGAGCTTGGCGGTGATGTTCGGGTTATGCGCAGTAGCGAGCAGTTGCCGCAGTCATATCGTGGTCCACTTGAGCTGGGAGATCCGGGAGTCACTTCGTCTCTGTGGCGAGAGAGTCGGGCTGGAAATGATGTCTTCCGCGATTTTCGCGCGTTTCAGCCGATGGACCTTTTGAGTATCGTCGTTGATGAAAACTCTCGCGGTATGCACGATGCTGATACTGAAGTTAAATCGAAGAGTGAGATTTTGACGGCGATTCAGAATTTCTTTGGTGTTGAGGGGAGATTTGACGAAGGGACCTCTCAGTTCTCTTACCCAGCCGATTTGAGCAACCTTATTAGGGCATCGTCAAAGAATGATTTTAAGGGCGAAGGACTTACTAACAGACTCGCTCAATTAACTGCACGTATCTCCGCGGTTGTCGTCGAGGTATTGCCATCAGGCCTGCTGAGGATAGAGGGCGAAAAAATAATATCCGTGAATAACGAAGAACAAGTCATGGTTATATCAGGACTTGTTCGTCAACGTGATGTGTCATCAGACAACGAGGTGTTGTCGTCAAAGATCGCGCAGATGCGAATTGACTACTACGGTAAGGGAGTTGTAGGAGCAGCGCAGTACGGCGGATGGCTCTCAAGACTCATGCGATTCGTTTGGCCATTCTAAGGAAAGTATTATGAGACGCGTATTGATTCTTATTATGTGTGTGGCGTCCGTACTCGGGGCACAGGTAGCTCATGCTGCAAGGCTTAAAGATATCGCTGATATCGAGGGTGTTCGACCTAATCAGCTCCTCGGGTATGGCTTAGTTGTCGGACTCAACGGAACCGGTGATGGAAAAGTAGATTTTACCTTAAAGAGCATCTCAAACATGCTTGAAAAGATGGGCGTTCGAGTAAATCCGCGTGACGTAAAGGTAAAAAACGTTGCTGCTGTGATGGTTACTGCTGATTTGCCAGCATTTGCGCGGCCTGGCTCCAAGATTGATATCTCGCTTGCTTCTCTCGGTGACGCGAAGAGCCTTCAAGGTGGAACATTGCTTTTTACTCCACTTAAAGGTGCAGATGGCAATACCTATGCAGTCGCGCAAGGGCAGATAAATCTCGGTGGATTCTCGGTGAGCGGTGGCGGAGACTCTGCTCAAAAGAATCATCCAACAGTTGCGACCATTCCTGAAGGAGCTATCGTTGAGCGGTCGATACCATTTGACCTCTTCCAGGCTAAGAGGGTTCGAATCGTGTTGCGGTCGGCTGATTTTACTACGATGACGCGGGTGGTAGATGGAATTAATAGGAAAATGGGGAAGCCTGTAGCCGTAGCAGTTGACTCAGCATCTGTCGAAGTAAACCTTGATCCAGGCTATCAGGCAGACCCTGTTGGTCTGATGGCGATGCTAGAGCAGGTTGATGTTCAACAAGATGTTGGCGCAAAAGTAATAGTAAATGAGAGAACCGGCACAATAGTGATGGGTGAGAAGGTTACCATCAGTAAGGTGGCCCTAGCTCACGGTAACCTCAATATCGCTGTGCGCACTGAAACTGCGGTTTCTCAGCCTAATGCACTCGCGGCAGGTACTACGGCTGCTGTGACGAACGGTGATATTAATGTGGGTGAAGATAGTAAAGCGCTTCAGGTGGTCGGTGGTGAAGTTACGCTAGGTGATGTGGTAACGGCACTCAATTCGTTGGGAGCAACTCCAAGAGATCTAATCTCTATCTTTGCTGCTCTCAAGCGGGCCGGTGCCCTTAACGCAGAGCTTGTAATAATGTAGTGAAAAAAAAGGAGAGGTAGGCCGCATGGATGCGATCAAGCCGTTGGATACATCAACTCTTAAACGCATGGCGTCAACTAAGAGTGACGTGCCGGCAAGCAAGGACCCGGTAAAAGCGTCCGAGCAGTTTGAGGGGATGTTAGTGAAGCAGCTATTAGATTCGATGTGGCAGACAGTTCCACAAGGGGACCTTTTGTCGGGGAGTAACGAAGAAGGTCTGTACCGCGATATGTTGAACGATGCGATAGCAACGTCGATCTCCGAGGGGCGGGGAATCGGAATTAAGGATGTGATTCTTCGTGATCTCAATAAGTTAAGTAAAAATAAGTAACCTTTCTCTATGTTGTAGCATCTGAAGTAGTGTGCAAAGAAAGCACACCCTGCTAAAGGACCACGTATGAAGATACCGGGATCAGACGGAAGTGATAAAGCGGCAGTAGTTCGGTTTGGTGAGTCTCGCCCTAAGGAAACAGCTCCGATTAAACGAAGTGACTCTCTTCTGCAGGAGGTAGTTCGGGAGGAGGGGGCTGATGGTGGTGATGGCTCGGATACCGTGTCTTTCTCTGCTACTGGCGCTGTCATGTATCGGGAGCTTAACGCCGCTGCGCTGGCAGATGAGCGCCGGGCTAAGATCGACAGCCTAAAGAAGAGAATTCAGGATGGCACTTATGCTCCGTCTGCTGAGGTCGTTGCTGGTTCGGTAGCAGAGGAGATCTCGCTAGAAGTGTTGTTAGGTGGTGACGCTTTGCGTAACTCATAAACGACTGTCATGCAAAAAAAAATTGACCCTGCTGCGATTAAGACGCTTGAAAGGCTGCTTACTGAAGAGCTTGCGCAGTGCGATCGGTACCTCGATGTAGTCCGTCAAGAGCAAGAAGCCGTAGTAAAGCTTCGGCCGGATGATGTATCTGGTCTAAGTGTACAACGCGTCTACATTATTGATGCCCTGTCGGCTCTGCGCAGTGATAGAACGAAACTAGTTGCGGTGCTTGCTGGCAATGATGGAACCAAAGCTTCCGATCTCGTCGAGAAAGTGTGCAGTCCTAACGACAAAAAACGAATCCTCGCTATTATTCAAAAGATTAAGTTGCGTATCAAACAAATAGAGACAACGTCGAGAGAATTTGGGCAGGTGGTTAATTTCTCACTTGGGCTCGTGAACGGTTCGATGTCAGTGCTTTGGTCGGCAACTCAGCCGGTAACTAAGGTGTACAATTCATTCGGAGCTATGAAACAAGGCGTACAGCCGTCGGCACCGAGGAGCGGGTCTCTTCTTGGGCAAGCGTAATAATACTTGGAACAACCTTCGTTATTTTCAGGTTCGAGAAGGTGGCTGGCTTCATCCCTAAAGCACCATCTAGCCAGCTAGGTCCGTCAGGGCGCAACGATGCGTCCCCTGTAACCTGCACCCATCCTCTCCATTAAACTCATTTCTAGCGGGAAAAGCTGATAGTCAGTAGGCGCATGCCTTGCTCTACGTTGAGGCAGTTCCAACGTTGTGATGCACTCATCGAGTAGGAGAGGGATAATCGGACCCGATGGCATAGGCTTTGCCCCCTAATAAGGTACTCGGCAGAACTTGCCGATTTTTGCGCACGTGCTATGACAAATTTCAGCTCAAAGATTCTTGGAAACGCAACTAGTGCTCTCGCCGCGCAGCAGGCACTGATCGCAAACATTTCAAATAATATCGCGAACGTAAATACGCAGGGCTTTGTGCGGCGCGAGCTTAGTCTGCTCAGCCGCTCTGACGCCGGCTCGACCGCAGGAGGGTTGCAAATTGGAAGTGGTGTTGAAGTAGGAGAGGTCCGGCGGTTGGCAAATAACTACCTCGACGATGCGCTCCGAGGTGCCATATCTGATAAGGGTGCCGCTGATGTTCGAAATGAGTACCTTGCCCGAATAGAGCAGTTATTTGGGCTCAAAGACGGCGACGTAACTATCGGGTCAGCGCTGAATGATTTTTTCTCTGCAATCAATCAATTGACCGGCAGCCCAGCAAATATGGACTTGCGACTGAACGTGTTGCAGCGTGGAGAGGACCTAGTTACGTCCATAAAGACTGCATATGCAACCATTGCTCGAACTCAAACTGAGCTCGATAAGCGAGTGTATACAGAGGTTGAAGGCATCAACGATCTTACTGCTCGCATAGCAAATCTGAACCTCGCAGTTTCATCACAAGAGGCCGGTGGTGGAGTGGCTGCGCCTGAGAGAGACCAGCGTGACGTGCTCTTGGGACAACTAGCCGAGAAGATATCCTATACCTTACGTGAGCAGCCGAATGGAGCCGTCGACATCGAACTCAGCGATGGATTCCCGCTGGTGCTTGGCTCAAATGCTCGTCCTCTTGAGGCTGATGCGAGTCCCTCATATGTATTGACTGGAGCTCCATCCCTGGAGGGCGGGCCTCTGGCGTACGTCAACTATAACTACGGTACAGCATCAAGCCCATCACATCTCTACCTAGATGGAATTATCTCGAGGGGATCTGGTTCGTTGTCGGCTATATTAAAAATGCGGGGTCTTACCGCCCCTTCGCAAACATCCGCTTTTCAGGCCTTCGGTACGGTTGTGGAGGTAGCTTCCCGAATTGAAGCATTGACGCGTACTCTCCTAACCACCGTTAACCAGACTTATCGTGGTCCCGATGAGGACTCGGCTACTGCAAACCTGCAGCCGTCAAGTGGAGACCTAAATGGTAATTCACCCGGTGTTTTTGGTCTGTTTGACTTTACGTTTTCCGGTACAAAGGATGTAAATGGCAACGGAGTTGCAGATCTATCCGATTTAACAGATCCGTCGGTCGGTATCGATAATTTCTCTAGTAAGCTTGTTTTTGGAGTGACTCAAGCGGAACGCTTTGCAGCTGCTCGAGATGTCAATGCCACAGCTGGAGTGACATCATTTCCATCCGGGGAATCCAGTAACGCTCAAGCTCTCGTTGCACTACGAACGTCAAACCTGAGTTTTGGCACAGGCTACTTCTCGTATACCGGAACTTTTGAAGGTCTCTATACATCGACCCTCGCTTTTGTAGGAAACGCCGTGGCAACGGGACAGACTGAGTCAAACGTGGCAGCGGCAAACTTTAGCGCTGCTTCCAATCGCAGGGATTCTTTCTCGGCAGTAAACTTGGATGAAGAGTTCGCTAACCTAATTCGGTTTCAGAAAGCCTTTCAGGCCTCCGCTCGTATGATTCGTACCGCGGGTGAGATTCTTGATACTATTGTGAGCCTCATATGACACGGATATCCGACCTAGAGAATCAACGCATGTTGGTCAATAACACGCAGAGCAATAAGCAGCGCGTGGCAGACCTGTCTGAGCAATTAAGTAGTGGAGTAAAGGTTTCACGTCCAAGTGATTCGCCCAACTCAGGAACAATAGCGACGTATCTTCAGGCACTCAGGAAGGTGGAAGACTACACCACAACAATCGCCGAGACGCGAAGCTTTATTCAAATCCAAGATGATGTTATGGCGCAGATGAATGAGCTGCTAAGCCGCGCAAAAGAGATTGCTCAAGAGGGTGCAAATGAGACTGTGAGTGTAACTGCTCGAGCGCATTTGGCTGAGGAGATGTTTCAGATACGCGACCATGTTGCAAGTCTTGCTAATACAACCTATCAAGGTCGGTATTTGTATGGTGGCGCCGACGATGATGACCCGCCCTATGACCCCTTAACATACACAAATCCGTCTACCGGGCTAGCTGCGACAAGGTATGTATTTGACAATGAAGCCGGCACTGCAAGTACGCGTGTAGTTCAGGTCACAGATGATTTATCTCTTACCACTAACACTCCAGCGAATAAGCTATTTGATAGTTCGATCCAAGCGCTGGAGCGTTTGGGGCGCTCGCTGGCCGGCTACAAGTCGACATTGACTAGCGGGGTTACCGATGGTGGCGGTATCGGGTACACCTTTCCGTCGGAATTTACGGCGCAGACCCAAGATATTGCCGCCGCTATCGACCTCTTAAACACCGCGCGAAACAGGGATATCTTGCCTGAGCGGGTTAGCCTTGGGGGTCGGCTGCGGCGGCTTGAAACCGGTGAGTCACTTTTACGGCTGACTAAGAATTCGGCAGAAGAGGTACTGTCTCGTATACGCGATGCGGATGAAACCGAAGTTGCGTCGGGGTTAGCACAGGCGCAGAATGCACTTCAAGCTTCGTACACCGTAACAGCTAGAGTGCTCAGACTCTCAATACTCGATTACATTTAGGAAGATACGTTTGCTGTTATTAGCAAACCAATAGGCGACACAATTCCCATGTGCTCGGTTACTTAGAGCCGTATTTTTTTCTAGGCTCATCGACGGGATGAGTGGGTAGTAGCGGGCAGAGCTACGGCATAACCCGCTGAGCTTAGTGCTAAAAACGAGGTTCTTACGTGCACCTGCTCGTGCGCGTGAACGTGAACGTACCCGATAGGGATTGCAGTACTACTGTTGGTTTATTCACCCACCTACCTACATCTCCGCTGACGAACACCAGAGCGGAGAACTCGTGCTCACTAGCGTGGTTTATAAGCTATGTTGAGCGCGCGCGTTCATGTTTTCGGGTACGTGCACGAGCAGGTGCACGTTCACGGCCCGATATCATCAAAAAGCACCCACTAAAAACGTCGAGGACCCTTTTTCTATAAGATCCAAAAGTGGTCTTTTCCCGACCATGAACACGTCTACCCGCGAATGTGGTCAATAGTCGAAGTTTTCTAAGTGAAGGGGTTAATGCAACTCGTAGAGCTGTGCGCTACGCTTCATTTTATTGAGAGCTCGCACTGTCACGATTCAGAGAACTCAAAGGTAACGTGCCACGACATGCATCAGCTGTGGGTGCGGTTAGCTGGATTGAAAGAGTTGGGGCTGCAGCAGTTTGTTCCCGGAGCCCTAGAGCAAGATCGTGACTGTCTACTCCTTCAGAGGAATCGTAAGTTAAACGCACAAGGGTCTGGTAATTCTTGGTGAGTTTTTCAGGTAGCGTATTCCCACGTAAGTGCGAAGCTTGCAGCTTCGCTAAGCTGCCGGCTTAGGGTTGCCAAGCTGCCTCATGGCTTCTACATAAACGTCTGGAGCAGGTTTTGGCGACAGACTGCTATGATCACTTAAAGAGATAAGACTCTCCACTTTTTGACCGAAAAAGACTTTTTGTTTTAGCTCCTTGAGAGAAGCCAAGGTGGTTCTTTGTAGTCACGCTCTGGTCGATG
>JBIIHY010000157.1:0-7110 GCA_044235305.1 Bdellovibrionota bacterium | reverse complement strand
CCTCGAAAAGTTACTCTCTTATCCCGGTAAAGGAGCAGGTACGCGCCTCGTTCTTGGAGCTGTCGTGGCTAGCGCGAGTTATCATCTCTGCCTGTGACCGCTTCTACTGGGATAACGGGTTCTCCAAAGCGGCTGCTCTGGCCTACACATCTCTCTTGTCTCTCATTCCTCTCACAGCGCTCTGTTTCGGTATCGTGGCTGCTTTTCTGCAGACACCAGATAGCATGGCTGATATTCAGCAGTTTATCTTTAAGCAGTTCATGCCGGGCTCAACGCAGCTGCACCCGCTGATTCCCTACATTCAGCAGTTTGCAGAAAACATGCGGACGCTTAACGTTGTAGTCTTAGCTACCCTGGTGGTTACGTCGTTGCTGCTCTTGAACTCGATAGAGTACACCCTCAACGAAGTATGGCAGGTGTATGAGCCCAGACCAATTACTGATCGCCTCGCTATATTTTGTGCTATCATCGTTCTGATTCCTTTCTTTGCCGTGTCTGGTTACTACACCAGCACTAAGGTCGAGCCGCTCTTTGCTGACATCGCCTTCGTCTCAACTATCTACCGTGATGCAGTTCCGTTTCTGATAGATTTTCTGGCCTTTTTGGCGTTGTATTACCTGGTGCCAAAGGCTCCTGTAAAAGTCGTTCCAGCCGCGTTTGGGGCGTTTATGGCCTCGCTCCTCTTTGGTTTTGCGAAGCACTACTTTGCGCTCTACCTGGTGCGCTTTGCTTCGTACGAGCGGGTGTATGAGACGATTTCAATCGTTCCAATCTTTCTGTTCTGGCTCTACATATCGTGGACGATAGTGCTATTCGGCGCTGAGGTGTGTTTTCAAAGTCAACACCTTCCGCGGACGGGGAAGTTTTGGAAGCGAACACTTATGTCGAGTGGCGACGGAGCGATGATCCTGGCGGTGCAGACCCTGTCTCTCGTGGCGCGTGCTTTTAAGTCAGGGGAGCCAGCGCCAAACGAAATTGAGGTTGCCGAGCAGCTCGGATGTAGCTCGGTTATTTTAAAGCCGTGCCTCGATGGCCTCCAACGGGCAGGGATAGTGATGCGCGGAGATGGGCGAGAGATGCCCCTTCTGCTGATGCGTTCGCCTGAGGCTATCTCAGTGGCTGATATCCAGGAGGCGGTTTTTAAAAAGCGTACGGCGATGTTTCTCGGGCAGGAGCTTAAGCGAATGTATGAGTGTTTTTCTGGTGGGGCACAGCCCGCGCAGGTGACCCTGGCGCAGTTAGTTGCCGAAGGAGAGGGGCGATGATTACTAAGCATGAACTCGCAAATGGTCTGATGGTGCTTATCGAAGAGATGTCGCACGTTGAGTCGGCTTCCTATGACCTTGTGATACCGGGTGGCTACCTCTGCGATGATCCGAAGACGGTTGGCGCAACTGTAATGCTTGTCGATCTGATGGGTAGGGGCGCAGGACCTTTTGATTCTCGCGCTCTCTCGGAGGCATTTGAGGAGCGTGGTATTAGGCACGGGGAAGGGGCTGGTTCAGACAGAATCTCGTTGAGCGGCTCGATGGTAGCAGATAAGCTTTCCCGCGCTCTGGAGTTGGTTTCACATATTATTCTTAAGCCTCACCTCCCGGAGAAGGAGATAGCGCCAATAAAAAGCGTGATGCTCCAGGATATAGCTTCTATTGCTGACAACCCGGCCCGTCGAGCGTTAGTTGAGCTAACGGCGCGCTACTGTCCTGCGCCGTATAACAGGTCGTCCCTAGGCGAAGTGGCAGGACTTGAGGCAACCACCTTAGAGACGCTCCAGGCTCTCCATAAACGGTACTTTAACCCAGAGCGAGCGATACTCTCTATAGCTGGCAAGGTCGATTCGGGTGCAGTTATCGAGTGCGTAAACAAACATTTCGGCGATTGGCGCGGTGCCTCGTGTGAGGTCCCTGCTTTTGTTGGAACGTCGCCTTTTGCGTATCACCACATCGAGAGTGACTCTGCTCAGGTGCAGATAGCCATGGCAGCGCCCTCGGTTCGGTTCGGTGATCCGCGCTACTATGCAGGTAAGATCGCTATTAGTGTGTTGGGTGCATCGATGTTCGGTCGGCTCTTTATGGAGCTGCGAGAGAAGCGTGGTTTGTGCTACTCGGTCTATGCGCGGCATTCATCAAACGCATCATACGGCACCGTAACAGCGTACGTTGGTACTACCCCTGAGCGTGCCCAGGAGAGTCTTGATCTTCTCGTTGCAGAATTTTCTCGGCTTAAGGGAACCGTAACGGCTGAGGAAGTAGAGCGTGCGAAGACGAATCTTAAGTCTGCCCTCGTTATGGGTGAAGAGTCACCAGGGTCACGGGCAGCGTCAAACGCTAACGATTGGTGGTTAATGAAGCGTGTGCGTTCTCTGCAGGAGATTAACGGCGAGATCGACAAGGTCGATGTAGCCAGCGTGAACGACTTTATCGAGCAGTATCCTTGCACCCCAGCAACGGTGCTAACGCTTGGGCCGGCGGCACTTGTCGTGCCAGAAGGGGTAATTGGAGGATAAGAAGATGGGACACACAGTTAAGCGGGAGGTTCTAGGGAACGGACTGACAGTGCTGGGAGAAGTTTCTCCAGCTAGCGTGAGCACAGCTGTTGGATTCTTTGTAAAGACCGGGGCTCGTGATGAAAGTGGACCTGAATCCGGGGTGTCGCATTTCCTTGAGCACATGATGTTTAAGGGCACAGCGACCCGCTCTGCTATCGATATTAACCTTGAGCTTGGCAATCTTGGGGCGCAGGCGAATGCCTTTACCTCGGAGGAGAATACAGTTTACTACGCAGCGGTTATCCCTGAGAACTTTGCGAAGATGCAAGCTCTGTTGTCAGATATGTTGCGACCTGCTCTCGACCCAGGTGAGTTTGACATGGAGAAAAAGGTCATCCTCGAAGAGATAGCCCTCTATCAGGACCGCCCGCATTTTTACCTCTTTGAGCGAGCATTTAAGGATTTCTTTGGATCGCATCCAGCCGGTAATTCCGTGCTCGGAAGCAGCGAGTCTATCTCGGCGCTTTCTCGCGGTCAGATGAAGGATTACTTTGACCGTAGGTATTCGCCCTCAAATATTACCCTTGTTGCTACGGGGAATTTCTCATGGGAACAGCTGTTAGGTGATGCCGAGAAGCTGTGCGGGGGGTGGGTGCGCTACGATGTCTCGCGGGATACACCACGTCATAGTGCCACGGCTGGAGTGGTCAGCTACAGTCGGAAAGGGTTAGCTCAGGCGCACGCGGTACTGCTCGCTCCTGGGGTGAGTGCTCAGGATGAAGACCGATACGCAATGACTCTTCTCTCGAATATGATCGGCGATTCATCTGGCTCGCGCCTGTACTGGGCGCTTGTTGATAACGGCCTGGCTGAATACGCTAGTGCCGATAGCGATGAGCGCGATGGGACGGGATGTTTTAGTGTCTATCTGAGTACGTCGGCTGACAAGCTCGATCAGGTTGTAGACGTTGCGCGAAGTATTGTTGCTAAGCCACTCGATTTCACCGACGCCGATCTTGAGCGTGCAAAGGCCAAGGTGGTCTCTCGAGTAGTTCTTGACGGAGAGCTTCCGATGGGACGTCTTATGGCGCTTGGTCTAGAGTACATTTATCGGCAGCGCACCACTCCACTGTCCGAAGTGGTCAGTCGCATTAACTCTGTTAGCCGAGCGGATATTGAGCAGGCGCTGATCCGCCATCCCATAGATGGTTTGCGGGAGTATCGATTGGTTCCTGAATAGAAATGGGGCCCACGAGTTTCGCGTTAAGGCGATATTCGTGGACCCCTTCTTTTAAGACCATCGTTATACATACGAGCTAAACAAAGCAAATGCTTTGTTTAGCCAGGAGCTACGATGACGAACTAGTCGTCGTCATCTTCGTCCTCGTCTTCTTCCTCTTCCTCTTCGTCCTCGTCTTCGTCCTCGTCGTAGTCGTCTTCGTCGTAGTCTTCATCGTCGAGGTCGATATCGTCGTCGTCTTCTTCCTCAGTATCTTCGTCCTGCTCTTCCTCTTCTTCTTCAGAGAAGAGTTCAGGGTCTA
The DNA here is from genome assembly GCA_044235305.1 of Bdellovibrionota bacterium. Classification (GTDB taxonomy): domain Bacteria; phylum Bdellovibrionota_C; class UBA2361; order UBA2361; family OMII01; genus OMII01. The sequence goes on along the minus strand of JBIIHY010000157.1, from coordinate 3,081 downwards.
TCTCAGCCAGCGAGTCGGTTAGAGCTGAAACGATAGAAGCTAAATCCTCTGGGGCGCAGTCCTCATTCTCGATCACTGCTTCAACCGCAGCTCGGACCTCAGTCACCAGTGCTTCTTCAACATCAGAAGATGGCTCATCGTCATCGCTCTCTTCATCGCTATCTTCGTCGCCAGCCTCGGGATCAAAGTCATCCTCAAGTTTCTGTTGGAGTTCAGCGAAACCCTCCACAAGTTGGGTGAGGGCATCGATTATCTTTTCCGTTGCCTTAGTCGTCATACATCATCCGTTTTTTTACGATCCAATTTACACAAGCCTTACTTATTTGAATAAGGCGCTGTTTACAGTTTCTATTTTGACGGCAGCGTAGAACCTTTTTGGTTGAGAGATCAAGAGGTAACCGTTTCAGAACGCTAGACCTTGGCAGAAATTCCGAAGGTTGCCATGAGCCTAGTCACTACCACAGCCGAACAGCTACAAATTTATCAAAAACTCGCGCTGCTGCAAATGCTAAACAAACTTCATGCACCATCAACGCTTTCCCTCCAGAGCGCCTCGTCCCAACGTTGTAATGATGCTATTTCAAGGGAAACGATTCGGGGCCGCCGTAACTTCCTGTGCTTCAGGGCCGCTGGGTGGGAGATCCTTTTTGTATGTGTCTTTATTCATGACGCTATAGTATGGTGTCAAAGAATGTTTGCTCATCTATTAAACGTTGCGTGGCGGTTAAGGCTTCTTTCAAAGGGGGTAGTTTTCTATTCTCTCTGTGTTAGTGCCGGTGTTGTGGGAGTGGGGTGCACCCAAAAGGGGGCGGTGCGCTCGCTACCTGTGGCGGGGCAAACCTCAACTCAGGTGGTTTCGCCCCTCACCGCAACTGTTGAGCGTCCTGAAAAGTTGAGATCCATTAATTCGCTGGTGGTGGCGCGTCCGGTTTTTGTCCGGGCGGTCGCCGATCGTACACTTTCAGAGGAGTCGCTCGAGGGTGTTGTGGAAAGGATAGCTGATGAGGTGTTGAGCCTTAAGGTCGTCAGGGCGGCGGACGTTCTCGGTAACGCTTCAGCGAGTGGCCTCAAATTGTCACCCGACGGTGGATCCCCCGAAACTACAAAGACCCTTGCGTCTCTCCGGGCACGTGGAGTGGACGCTGTGTTGGTTACCGAACTTTCAGACTACAGGGAGCGCGCTGGCTCATCGATTGGGGGTGAGCCTGCGACCGTATCGTTTCAGATGGCGGTCAAGGAGACTAGCGGCGGTCTCGTTGTTTGGCGCGCTCAGTATTTCTACCGTCAGGAAGCGCTCTCTGAGAATCTCTTAAAGCTTGGAGATCGGCTAGGCAGTGGCGGGACGGGTGCGGGTTGGGTCACCGGCCGTGTTGTCTTTGAGCGCGGGGTAGATATGGCTCTGCGCGACTTTGGAAGCCGTCGAGAGGCACTCTTCCTCTCAGCCCCACCTTCCCAAGCGCCGAACGGTCGTCGCTAGGTTGCGCCTCATAAAAAGGTGTTCTGTAAAGTAAGATTTCCTCTGTGGCGGCTGCGCTTGAGGTGGTACTATTGCTTTGTTTCCTTGCCGAAGCGTTGTTGAGTTTACCACGCGCAGAGGGGAGGCGTTTGTCGTAGAGGTTATACCAAGGGCAAGATGACAGCAGTACAGAAGAGACGGACATCAGATCGCGTGAAGACTCAGAAGCCTGCCAAGCTCTCCGTTAAAGCTCCAGCCAAGGGCGCTCCGGGTGTATGGCGGCCTAAGGATTGGGTGCGCGATGTCGTGTCGCTCGGCCTCTTGGTCGTAGGAATACTCCTTTTTCTGAGCCTTGCATCTCACTTCTACTTGATAGCAGTTGGTCGCTCGTTCGGGGCACATACCAACCTGATGGGTCCAACAGGGCACATCATCTCAACGCTGCTTCAAGGGTTGCTTGGGTGGGCCTCGATAATCCCTGTTTGTGGTCTTTTGTGGCTTGCGTTCTTTCGGCCTGTTGGAGGCACTGAGCAGCCACCTCGCAGGTATTCACTGGGCACAGTTGTAGGTGCTGGCCTAGCAGTAGTTGTGTTTCTTTCGGCCCTGCTTTGCGCCGCTGCCGGCCCAGAGGCGTCGGGAGACGTCGGCGCCGGGATCTATCGGCTTCTTACGAGGGTACTCGGAGCTGCTGGGGCGTTAGTTACTATATCCCTCTGCGTTGCGGTTGCTGGGGCGATCCTTTGTCAACGCACGGTGGGAGATGTGGCTGCGGGTATCAGGTGGTGTGGCCAACGCTTTGCATCGTTTTTATTCATCATTACTCCTCGGTTTGTCCTCACCGCAACAACTGTCGCTGCGCGGGTCAGTGGGCGAGGTTTATGGGGGGTCTCGCGCGCTGTTTGGCGCTCTCTCTTCTCGCGCTCCACGCGCGTAACACCGCCCGCTCCTGCTCGTGAGCCTGAGTTCCGTCCGCGTGTTCGCAAAAACGTGGCGGTGCCAGAGAGCGAGCAGGTCACCTTAAAGGTTGTGGCGCCATCTGCGCCGGTGGCTCATGAGCGGGCAGATCCGATTATTGTAAAGCCACGAGTCGCTGAAGTATCGAGTAAGGTGGTTGCTAAACCGGCGCAGCGTAAGGAGGTTAAGGGTGACGCAGACAAGGCTCCCCTTGGGGCCCCTGAGTTTGACGACTACATTCAGCCCGACCTTGCATTGCTTGCTGCTGAGGACGCCCACGATGCGGGGGAGGACGACGAAGAGCTACGGCTTAAGGCTGAGCAGATAGAGGCTAAGCTGCGAGATTTTAATATCGCTGGTCGAGTGACGCAGGTTCATCCAGGACCGGTCATTACGCTTTTTGAATTCGAACCTGCACCTGGTGTCAAGGTTGGTCGTATTGCAGCGTTGCAAGACGACCTCTCGATGAGCCTTAAAGCTTCTAGTATCCGTATCATCGCGCCGATCCCCAAGCGCGGTACGGTTGGTATTGAGGTGCCGAACAAAAACCGCGCAATCGTTCGTCTGCGTGATTGTCTTGAGAGCGAGGCGTTTGCATCAGCAGAGTCTATCCTTAGTGTTCCGCTCGGTAAGGACACGTACGGGGATTCGGTTGTGGTTGACATTGCTTC
>JBIIHY010000008.1:0-22015 GCA_044235305.1 Bdellovibrionota bacterium | reverse complement strand
CCCATGGAGAGATTTTATTACCGGATCATATCTTCAAGATTTGAGTTCATCTGCTTCGTGAAATAGCACTATTTCAGAATTATGAAATTCTTGGGACTCCAGCTAAATGCGTGAGGATCTCACACGTGCAAAACAACACAAGATTGATGTTATTAAACAACTACCCCCCGCCCCCACCAACGCTGTCAGCCCGCAGAAAAATATAGTACTCTGCCCCTGTGTACATCCTTGCCCTTAAAATGCTGATTGGAAATCGCGGCAAATTCTTCGCCATGATCTTCGGTGTAGCTTTGACCTCGCTTATTATCACTCAGCAAAGCTCAATCTTTGTCGGGCTGATGTCCCGCACGGTAGGGTTCATCTTCGACACGCCACAACCAGACCTGTGGGTCATGGACCGTATGGTTCAGTTCGTTGATGACACCAAGCCGATGGCTGAAACGAAACTTCTGCAGGTGCGCGGTGTTGAGGGCGTTAAGTGGGCTGTGCCTCTCTACAAGGGCTCGATACGTGCCCGGCTGGCAAACGGAACCTTTCAGACCTGCAACGTAATCGGCCTTGATGATGCAACTCTTGTTGGTGGCCCTGCGACTATGATCAATGGAACCCTTGCTGATCTTAGGCGCGCCGATGGCGTCATAGTGGATGAAGCGGCGGCAAACGGAAAACTCGCCAAACCGGGCCCAACCCCAGCAAGCCCCAAACAACCCCTTACTGTCGGTGACACTCTTGAACTAAACGACAACCGAGCCGTAGTTGTCGGCATAGCGCGCACTACCCGCACCTTCCAATCGCAGCCAGTTGTCTATACAACCTACTCCCGCGCAACGCGCTTTGCCCCACGCGAGCGGAAGCTCCTCTCATTTATCCTAGCGGAAGTGCAACCTGGTCTTAATCCAGAAGATGTTGCTAAGACTATTTTCAAACAAACCGGACTTGCGGCTTACACGGCGCCAGAATTTAAGAGCCTCACGATCCGGTACTTCATGCGTAATACCGGTATACCAATCAACTTCGGCATGGCTGTAGGGCTAGGCTTTCTCGTAGGCGTTGCTATCGTGGGGCAAACCTTCTTTAGCTTTATCATCGACAATATGCGCTACCTTGGTATCCTCAAAGCGATGGGTGCCTCAAATCAACTTCTGCTACGAATGATAGTTCTGCAAACGATGCTTGTTGGCGTTTTAGGTTGTGCTCTCGGCATGGGATTAGCGTCCCTTACAAGCATTATCTCAAAGAACTCCGAACTCGCCTTTTACATGCCGTGGCAAATCCCTGTGGTCACGGCACTCGCAACTGCTCTTATAACGCTCCTTACAACTCTTATCAGCCTGCGCCGTGTTCTTACACTCGAGCCGGGGATTGTTTTTAGGTCGTGAAAATGGATGCTGCGATTGTCTGCCAAAAGGTTACCAAGAGCTATCGCTCAGCATCAACCACAACTCCTGCTTTGCGCGGGGTAGACCTCTCAATAAATCCTGGCGAGCTCTTTATGCTCGTGGGGCCTTCTGGATGCGGCAAGACAACCCTCATCTCAGTCATCGCCGGCATCCTCACTCACGACGAAGGAACCTGCACCATCTTTGGACACGATTTAAAACGCATGACCGATCCTGAGCGCACCACGTTTCGCGGGCAAAATATCGGATTTGTTTTTCAGTCGTACAACCTTATACCGGTCCTCACCACAGCAGAAAACGTAAGTGTTCCGCTTCTCCTTAACGGAGTACCCCGAGATGAAGCGCTGAGGCGCGCTGAAGAGGAGCTTGTTAAGGTTGGACTCAAAGATAAGCTACGTACTCTACCAACTGAGCTCTCAGGCGGACAGCAACAACGCGTTGCTATCGCCCGCGCCCTTGCGCATAATCCAAAGATTATAGTGTGTGATGAACCAACAAGCGCGCTCGATCACTCTACCGGTGGACAGATTATGGATCTCTTCCGTAGCGAAGCCCTCAATGGCAACCGCACGCTGGTGATAGTTACCCATGACTCTCGTATCTTTCACCACGCCGATCGCATTGCTGTGATGGATGATGGTTTGATCGTGCAGGTAGCCAATTCACCGGAAGAGCTTCACATGACAACTCAACACTAAGACCTAGAGGATTACAGATGTCACGATTCTATATACTACCAACTCTTGCCCTCATAGGTGTTGTGCTCGTGATTCGCACGGTCATTCTTGGTAGCGTTCCACCGCCAGTGGCAGCACCGGTTGTTGAACCAGCCAAGCCACCTTTTGAGAAATTTGTTGCTGGCTCAGGGATTATAGAATCGTTCTCAGAGAATATCTCTATCGCCTCGCCGCTTCCCGGTGTCATCAAGGCAGTTTTTGTTAAGGCAGGAGACAAGGTTGCAAAGGGACAACCTCTCTTCTCTCTTGATGACCGCGACGCATTAGCTGAGCTTGAGGTTCGTAAAGCTCAGGTTGAGAAAGCCAAGGCCTCTCTCGCCGATGCCGAAGCACAGCTCTCGATGTACAAAGGGGTAGATGACTCACGAGCTATCATGCGCACTGAACTCGTAAAACGGGAGGCAGGCGCTGCCGTGGCTCGAGCAAGCCTCGCTGAGGCCAAAGCGCTTGTTGCTGCAACGGAAACAACCTTGAGTCGCATGACAGTGACAGCACCGATAGATGGCGAGATACTTCAGTGTCGCGCCCGCGTTGGAGAATTCGCACCGGCCCAAGTGCTAGCCTCTGCCCTCATGGTCATTGGTCAGGTAGACCCACTCGCTGTACGAGTTGATATAGATGAAAATGATGCCTGGCGAGTTAAGGCCGGCAAACCCGCTTCAGCCGTGTTGCGTGGAAACTCTACTATCACGTTTCCACTAACTTTTGTGCGCTTTGAGCCGTACGTGATTCCAAAGCGCTCCCTAACAGGTGAAAGCTCAGAGCGAGTTGATACCCGCGTTCTTCAAGCGATCTACTCCTTTAACCGCAACACTCTGCCGATCTACGTCGGGCAGCTTGTTGATGTGTTTATTGATAGTGCGGATGGAAGTTAGGAATAAGGAGGCACTACCTTTTTGCCTTCCTGCTGGATGAAGGCGATAAATGGAAGCATCCCCTTTTTCCAAGCTGCCAAGCATTCGATCGACCTAGGTACATATATCACCGCCTATCAATGTGCTCGTTATGGCAGGTGCTGCCTTTGCGGTAGCCACAAGAAGATCGAACGGGAAAATCAGCAGGGTGTTATCGCAGAGTGAAGACACCTCCGGAAAGACCTCAGCTATCATCCCTTCATGAACATGCCTCTCTCGAACGTAGTGTCCCCTGTCCAGCGAGGCAACGAGCCAAGAAATTGGATGTTGTCCATCAAAAAAACATGGATCTGCTGTGACCAGAACGCCTGTGTGAGGGGCAAGATACTTCCGGCAGAGCAGGAGAGTGGCTCTCACCTGCATGTCCGTGAGGTGATGGAGGAGTCCATGCGCCAGAATAAGATCAAATGGCCCGTGGTCAGTCAGTCCCGGAACGCTATCAAATTCAGCAGCTGAGCCATGATAGAAAAACACTCGTGAATCATGCTGCCAGAGTCGCCGCGAGCGAGTAATAGCGTCTAAGTCGATATCAACACCACAATACGTATTAAACTTAAGAAACTGGGTGAAAATGGCAGGTCCGCAGCCCAAATCCAGAACCTTAAGGTCTGTACCTGCGGGGAGGTAGTCTGAAACAAATCGCTTTCGGTTGAGCTTTGGATATACAGTAAATTGGTAGCTTTCGTAGAGCCATACCATGATTCGATTAAGCACCTCTATCCGAGTCGTGCTTGATTTATTTGTCATCGCAGCGCGCCTCAACCACCACTGTCCAGGAAAATAGTCTGATGAGAGGGAGTGACGTCAAGTATCGGTCTAATAGGAGCAGAGGCTTCCACCATTTCAAGGTATGCGAATTTTCCTTAAGTACATGCTTCCAATAGCGCACCTTGCTTGGATGAAGCGCGTCCACCAGAAAGTACTTCAAGAAGATTAGTAATCCTGAGAGCCAAAAATATTTAAAGGTAACTTTTGGAAAATTTTTTTTGATGAGCGAGAGATCTTGAACGCTGAGCGGATATTCGTCCTTAGTTCTCACTCCGGATGCAATAAACCGATAGATCCAAACTACTGGGTTGTATGTGAGGGGATCCCACGAAAAGAACACACCACCAGGGGCGAGCAATCGTTTTACCGTATCAAAAAACGCCTGCTTGTCCTGGAGGTGGTGAATCAGATTTGAAGCGTAGATGTAATCGAATTGAGAGCCGTTGAGGATCAGGCTCTCTGCGTTACCTGTAACGGTTTTTATGGTTACATTATGGAACGCTGCAAGCTCGAGAGCTTTCTTGGTCATCTCTGGCGAAAGGTCTGCTGCGGTAACTTTTGCTCCTTGAAGGGCGAAATAAACCGCGGCTTCTCCTAATCCGCAGCCGAAGTCTAGAATTCGCTTTCCTTTGATATCTCCCATGCGACGGAGAATATATCCAGCCTCAAGTGCGGTTGGCGCCTCAAAAGATTCCCTCATTAAGATGTCATGCAATGCCTGTTCCTTAGCCCAGGAATTGTGGAAGTCCCGCTCTCTGAATTCAATAGTTTCTTTTGTTACGCTGTTGACCTCAGCCACTGGGCCTCCTTTGGTAAAATCGAATTAGTACAATAGGCTTGACTCGGTTGGTGGTTATGGGTTATCGACCTCGATCTGAGGACTTTCTGGACCCCTAGCGCTAATTCGCAGAAACTGTGCTGTCTCATATTCTGAACAAGTTTTGCCAGCCGGGGCTGTGTGTGAAGTAGAGCAGAGTGCTTACACCGTTGTGGGTGTACCTTAAATTAGACCTTTCTTGTAATCGCGCATAGGTAGTGAGTGTAGTGCTAGAAAGATTTTTTTCAGTAAGAAGCATAGTGCAACTGACCTTTGCGGTTTCTACCGTATTATTTTACGCATTGCTGGTTTATTTCCCTATCTATACGGATGAAATAACTTCGCAATGGATATACAACCGACAGGCAATTGATGGAACCCTGGAATATCTCTTTCCTTCATGCACAGCGGCTTTCTTCATGGATCCGCCTGCCCTCGCATCGATTGTATACTGGGTTCAGGGATGGATATATCGTGGTTGGACTACCCCGATAACCCTTCGAGCAATAGGCATTTTTTCTGGGTTCTGCTGGATCTTATTCATTCCGTATCTGTCATCGCGGCTTTCGTCAAATCAACGCCCCTCAGTGCGTACAGTGCTCTTTTCTCTGGGGCTTCACTCGATCGGGGTGGCTCCTTTTGTTCTTGCGCTCAATCGTCCAGAGCAGATGATGAGCTGGTGGATCGGCATCTCACTCTTGTTATGGGTTCGTCACATGCGCACCAAGGACAGAGTGCTGCTCTATTCAAGCGCACTCCTGATGATCGCCTTTTTCTCGTGCCATCCTAAGGCTCTCTTTTTTGCGCCCTACTGGCTTCTTCTTGCATGGGCTAGTGGGAGGCGTCTCACCAGTCGCCTGGTGATTTGCTTCTTCTGCCTCATGTTAGTGTATCAAAGCTTCAATTTCTTTTCAGCGCGCAACAGTTGTAGCGAAAATCCGACCCTTGAAGCCTTCTTCGCAACACAAATACTCACGCCAGGCGAGATATACCGAAATCCCCTACAAAGTGCCGCTAGATTTTTTAGTAATGTGTTGTCCCTGGGGGAATATGATTGTGGCTTGATCTTTCGGGCCGCGTACGATTTTGGATGGTTACCAGTCTCCGGTTCAAAACCTATTGGGGACATTGTGCTCCACTTGCTTCAGATACCAGTCAGTGTCGTTCTAAGGGGAGTAATTATTCTGGCCGTTGCGGGCGTCGTCCTCCGTCTATTCGCTGTGCTTAAGACCCAACAGTTAGGCGTCTTTGATGTTCCTATTATTGGATTATCAATCAGTCTAGTAGCCTTATCCGGACTGGAGCAGACCCGGCTCTTTTACGAGGCGCGTTTGCTATATTCGATTGTTGGTTTGATCCTCATACTTACTTGGTCCGAAACAAAAAAATTCCTCTCGACCCGTTGCCTTAAGTTTGGGATTAGCGTGGCTGTCACCTGCTGTTTGAGTAGTTTATCTGCAGCTTGGGTTACACTCGTTGATTCCATCCCTTATTGGAGGGGACTCTCTTCAGCTGACCCTCAGTTGCTAATGAATGTACCGACTCTTAGTTACGCGTCTTCCGTCGTCGAAATGCGCACGCTGGCGCAAAGGTGTGCCATCGATATTTCGGCACCGCCAAACGGTTTAATTCTTGAGGTGTGGACATACCCGCTGCTGGAAAGGTCGTTTCGTCCATACGAAATTGGCTCGCTTATAGCGGTAGAGCAGCGGTCTTCTCTCATTCAGTTCATCGAATCAGGGCCGAGTGGAGGGCTTTTCGTGCGTTGCGATACGCTGAAGGACATCGAAACTCCGACGCCGATAATCTCTCACGGCGGATTCTGCTGTTACAATAAATTCAAGTAGGCGGGATTGCGATCTGTATGACCATACGTCTTGGGCGCCGTATACGAAGTTTGGACACTTTTGGGATAAGGAGGCGCTACCTTGCTACCTTCCCGCTAGATGAAGGCGATAATCGGTGCCTCACTTTTAAACACGGCCTGGTTACAGAGCGAGGGGCAACCGGGGCCGACTGCCTTCTTTTTAGTGCTAAGTCTTCTTTTACGCCTGAGAAAAGAAAAGTTATCGCACTATTCTTTTGTGAACCATGGAGACAGTCACCACCCATAGCAATCGACAACAGTCGTCTCGACTCAACTTATTCTTCCGAAGCAAATTTAGGGCAACCCGTACCAAGCTTTCCTGGGCGGCGCCTTTAAGACTAAAACACATAGCCTGATTGGCCAAAGCACGATGCCGCATAAACACCCGCGCACGCGCAAATCCGCAACAATTCAGCCCAATTAGCATAAGGAACCCATTCCTATTATAATTAGTGCTCTATGCTATCTATGACCCTCAAGTACTGCGCGCGGCTTCGGCATGCCCAGTCGCGCCTACTAGCGAAGCCGCTGGGACTCTCCTCCTTGTGTCGCGCTTCTGTAGCGGTCTCTATGACACTGTGTGTTGGCCTCGCAGTCGCTGCGACCTTGCTGCCCCACCACGCTGTAGCTCAAGATATCTCTCTGCTCGGTGGCGCACTCTCTAACGACTTACAAGACCAGAACGCTATTCAAGCTCCGGCACCTAACATTACTGAACCTTCAAGGCGGCAACAGCAAGCAGAAGGCTTCATCGTATTTCATCACGTTAATACGGCTGAAGAAGGACTCGGTCCGCGCTTTATCAATCGTTCATGCGGCGGGTGTCACATCAATAACGGAAAAGGTGAGCCATCATTTAGTCGCTCCAGCAATCCCGGAAGCATGGCCGTAGTTAAAGTAAAGAGAGCTGGCCTTAATCCAGATGGATCTGCACCGGAAGTGCCTGGATTAGGTTCTCAAATCACTGAACACGACCTTAATAACGACCGCACTCGGCGTGTAACTATTAGTTGGAAGAACGTAACGGGACGCTATCCCGATGGAGCGATGTATCAACTACGGCGACCGGTGCTTAACTACTCAAAGAGTATCGTTGCACGTAGACGGTTTGACTCATCGCTTCGCATAGCTCCTGCGATGGTAGGACTAGGGCTTCTTGAAGCAGTACCAGCTTCTTCCATAGTAGCGATGAGCGATGCAACAGATCGCAACAAAGACGGGATATCGGGGCGAGTAAACTTTGTAAAGCTCAATGAAAAGAACGAATACGCCGTTGGTCGCTTTGGCTTTAAAGCAACGGCTGCAACTGTAAGAGAGCAATCGGCTTTGGCGCTCTACCACGATATGGGGATCGAGAACCCAATAGTTAACGATAATGCTGTTGAACTTTCAGAGAACCAACTAGCAATCCTAACCCTGTACCAAGAGTTAGGCGGTGTTCCAAAAGCTAGGAATCAAGACCAGCCGGATGTGATCGCGGGCAAAGCGCTCTTTACTCGCATAGGGTGCGATGCATGTCACCGTATGACATTAACAACCGGCGCTCACCAGAATCCGGAGCTAGAGAACCAAGTCATTCACCCATTCACTGATCTTTTGCTGCACGATATGGGAGCAGGGTTAGCTGATAAATGGAACGAGTTCTCTGCGCGTGGCTCAGAGTGGCGAACGACTCCACTGTGGGGATTAGGATTTGCCGAGCGGCTCTCTGAACGACCGATACGGTACCTCCACGATGGACGCGCTAGGTCAGTAGAAGAAGCTATTCTATGGCACGGCGGGGAAGCAGCCGGCAGCGCCTCTCGATTTAAGGCGCTCTCAAAAACAGAAAGAGATCAGTTGATCTCTTTCTTGCGGTCGCTGTAGCGAATTATTTGCGGGACACTATCAAAACAGGGCCCCGCCTCTTTAAGCTACGAGAGGCGGGGCCCCAGATTTATCCCACTAGAAATTCTTCCAGATGTGCTGATTAGCAACTTCGTGATGGAAGATAACTTCGCTAGTCTTTACGAGAGTTCCGAGATCTCGCGGACATCGATCAGCCGATGCCAACTTGCGCTCAACAAACTTCTCTTTCGGCGTCTCGCCTAACATCTCTGTTACGAACTCGCTCGACTTGCACAGCCTAACAGCATCGTAGATGTTACCTGGCAAGAAGCGAGTGCGTGAACGCCTGTTTTCTGTAACCTGCTGCTCATTCTTCGGGCCCTTAAGACCGGTATGCAAGATAGAGAGGAACGCCAAGTACGGATTTGCATCCGGCGCAACAGTGCGAACCTCTATGCGCGCTGATTTTGCATTTCCGAGCGGTATTCGAATCATCGACGTACGATCTACTGGAGATGAGCGAATCTGATTTGGAGCCTCAAAGTTTGGATCCAATCGGCGATACGCATTTACGCTTGGATTTAGAATCAAGCAGATATCATTTGCATTGTTAAGCAAGCGATCAACAAAGTCCCAGGCAGCATCCGATAGGTAATCCTCACCCTTTGCGTCGTAGAAAAGATTCTTTCCATTCTTCGACAGAGATAAGTTGGTGTGCATTCCGCTACCGTTTATCCCCGCAATTGGTTTTGGAAGAAACGATGCTGTGCACCCTGAATTTGCAGCGATCTGCCGCGCAGTCAACTTGTAAAGCTGCACCTGATCGGCTGCAAGCAGTGCGTCGCAATATGTGTAGTTAAGCTCAAACTGAGAAGGAGCAACCTCAGGGTGATCCTTCTCATTCTCAAACGCCATCGCCCGTTGAGCTTCTGCCAACGAATCGATAAAGGCCTTTAGCGGATCGCACGGAAGTGAGTGGTAGTACCCGCTGCCGGAAACTAGCTTAAAGCCATCACGCTCATTAAACGACTGCTCAGCATCTCGCCCTTCAAAGAGAAATCCTTCGCATTCAACAGCGATATTGGCGACAATTCCTTGCGAGGTGTAAAGCTCATCACAGAACGCTTTGAGGCGTCCGCGCATGTCAGACATATACCCCTGCCCGTTCTGGTCCTTGATGAGACCAAACACCATCACCTTACCAGGGCCGAAAACATCGGCTGGTAACCAACGAAACGATCCCCAATCAACGTCCAACCGCAGGTCGGATTCTTTAACTACCGAGAATCCGCGAATCGAGGAGCCATCAAAAGTGAGGTTATCGTGTGACTTGATCAGGAACTTCTTGTCGTAGTCCAACATGTGGAAACGACCTTCGATGTCGGTAAAGCAAACGGTAACCGCTTTGATGCGCTTCTCTTCTTGGAGATACTTCAGGTAGTACTCTCTAAGCTCTTCAGCTGACGTACGTCGAGCAACTCGCTCCTTAGCCTCAAGGTTAAGCTCCTCAAGCTCGTCATAGGGGATCACTAGGAAATTTCTCAAAGCAGTATCCATGTAGATTACACCTTAAAAATGCACAAAACTAACCTAAATTAGCATAGACTTATGCTAAGGCGATAGAAATTTATATATATGGAACGATATTTTAGCGAAGAAACTACTTGAGCGCCTGCTCTATAGCATCCTTTAGCTCAGCGCTGTCTGGTCGGACCGAAGACTTAAACCGACCGATAACGCGCCCATTTTTATCAACAAGAAACTTCTCAAAATTCCACCCAACCTCATCCCCACCCGTAGCTGAGGTAAGGTACCGGTATACGGGATGTTTTTCGCCCCCTTCAACAGTCACCTTAGCAAACATCGGGAAGGTTACGCCGAACTTTGACGAGCAGAAGCTCTTAATCTCTTCGTTGCTGCCAGGCTCCTGGCCTCCAAAATCGTTACTTGGAAAGCCCAAAACAACAAACCCTCGCGGCCCGTACTGCTGAAACAGCTCTTGGAGCCCCGAGTACTGTCGGGTAAATCCGCATTGAGATGCAACGTTAACAACCAGGGCAACCTTCCCCTGGAAAGTAGAGAGCTTAACCTCTGCCCCATCAATACCGTGTGCGCTGAGCGCGTAGAGTGAATCTTCCGCCATACAAGTCCTCACGTAAGAAGGAGTTAGATAAGCCGCTAGTGAAATAACAACCCAAGCAAACCTAGCGGCTATTGAACCACGAAAATATCGTCTCATCTCTCTTCTCCCTCAGGTTACTTAAGCGTCAGTGATTCCATGGTTGAGCCAGTTGCAAGATCAACGAATTCAATGGTGGTCAGCTCCGCTGCTGAAGCGGCCTCAACACTCTTACGGACGTTAGCGAAGAACTTCTCTTTAGCAAATGGCGGCATCATCTGCATCGGGAAATCCTTGAAGGTAAGCTTGAGCACTCCCTTAGGAGAAACCTCATGCGTTACAAATTTTGCTCCTGCGACTGGATTGGATCGAACTGCTGCAACGACCCCCTCAACACCCTTCTGGATTGGGGCAACCGCCTCGGAAGTTTTATTGGAGGCGGGCACTACTGCGGCTGCTGGATTCTTATTGCCACCGCCAGCCTCAGCTTCATTCAACATCTTCATAAAACCAGCAAACCGCACCCGCGCCTCTTCAGATGGGGCCAATTGAAGGGCTTTTTCGCCGAATTGGCGGGCTTTTTTGACATCACCCTTCTGGTGATAGGTGATGGCGACATACGCCAGCGCTGGAAAGTTTTTAGGCTCTTTCGCAAGCACTCTATCAAGCTCCTTAATCGCATCATCAAAGCGCGACATAAAGGTCAGCGTACTTGCGTAACGAGACCGAGCACCAAGATCATCTGGCTCAAGTTTTAGATAGCGCTCGTAAAACTCTAGCGCCTTTGTAAACGCCTGCTGCTCAAACGACACGTCAGCCATCAGAACCAGGGCCTCGGGATCATTCGGCACGAGGTGCAAGATCCGACCAAGCACGTCGATAGCTTCGAAAGCAACGCTCTGCGAAGCCGGTCGTTCTTTACGAATCTTATCACCTAAAACTCCAGCGAAGATCCTCAGCTTAGTAAGGTCCTCTGGATTCGCTTCTAGCTCTTTACGCAGTGCAACTATCTGAGGGTCACTCTCGTCATGCTCATGAGCACTGGCTACGCTTGGCTTACCAGCCACCCGCATAGAGGGCGGCTGAAGAAACTGCTGTAACGTTACCCCAACTCCAAACAGCACAACCGCCACGCCAGCTACATAGAGGTATGTAGCTTTTGGGACGCCGACTCGGCTCTTCCCACACGAGGGGCAAAACCGCATAGCATCAGCAACCTGCGCTCCACATCCGCGACAAGCCATTAAGATCACTTCCATGCCTATGCCCTCTTTCGTTAGGAAACTCTACAAACGCTTTAGTAATACCCCGCTTCCCCTGGAAAGCCAACATCTCTGCGTTGATGCAGGAAAACCGACGTGATACCGTTTTAGCGTACGAAGATATAAGGAACCAGAACCTCCGTGACCTCTCCCTCTTGTTCAATACGCACCCCACGCGACCGTGACCCAAAGAGCCTCTCCCTGGTTATCCCTTGCTACAACGAAGAGGCTGTCCTACCCGAACTACAACGCCGGCTGTGCGAGCTGGTTTCACGTTACTCAATCCCTGTTGAGATAGTCCTCGTTGACGACGGCAGCAAGGACAACACCTGGCCAATCATCTGCCAGTTTGCTGTTGAGAAGCCTTTCGTTAAATCAATACGCCTAGCGCGCAACTTTGGACACCAAACGGCAGTCACATGCGGACTCGACCAGGCGCGCGGCGAGGTCGTTGTTATTCTGGATGCCGATCTACAAGACCCGCCTGAGCTTATTCCAGAGATGCTTGATAAATGGCGAGATGGCTACGATGTCGTGTATGGACAACGTCGCTCACGCGCTGGTGAGTCTGCCAGCAAGCTCCTCTTTGCTTACCTCTTCTACCGCTTCTTTGAGCGCATCGTTGGCTTCTCTGTTCCGCGAGACACGGGTGACTTCAGGCTTATGGACAGAAGAGCAGTAAACGCCCTTCAATCACTACGAGAGCGCCACCGTTTTATTCGCGGAATGGTTTCTTGGATCGGTCACCACCAAACAGCCGTCATGTACGATCGCCCAGAGCGCTTTGCAGGCACAACGAAGTATCCGTTTCGCAAATCTCTCTTCCTCGCCATTGATGCGATCACATCTTTTACCTATGCGCCGCTACGAATCGCCTCCTACCTAGGAGTGGCGACATCCGTGCTTGCTTTTTTGTACATCGGCGTGGTTCTTATTCTTAAAGTTCTAGGCATCAACTTCCCAGGATATACGTCGATTATGGCATCGATACTCTTCCTCGGAGGAGCGCAACTGACAGTTCTTGGAATTCTGGGAGAGTACGTCGGGCGCATCTTCGAGCAAGGTCAACAACGGCCTCTCTATCTGGTTGATCAGATACGAGGAGAGCCCCTTAAGGAAGACGCTGCCTCATAGCACTGCCCGGCATAGCGGCTTAAGACAGACCTCATGGGAAACAAGAGAATTTCAATCGTAGGCGGTGGATTTTCTGGTCTCGCCGCAGCTTTCGACCTAAGTGCTGCCGGGTGGGATGTTACCATCTTTGAGAGTGACTCTGATATTGGCGGCCTCGCAGGCACATTTGAGATATCACCAGGTGTGCGCGTTGAAAAGTTTTACCACCACTGGTTTACCTCAGACCGCGATGCGCTTGGACTGATTGATGAGCTAGGGCTCTCACACCTTAAACGGTACGTTCAATCAAATACGGGGCTCTACTATGTTAACTCAATATTCAGACTAGCAAGCCCTTTTGATCTCTTACGGTTCTCACCCATTCCCCTCATCGACCGCATCCGAACTGGAATTATGGCGCTTAGGGCTCGCAGAATTAACGATTACGCTCCGCTCGAAGAGATATCCGCAGAGGAGTGGTTAATCAAACTCGGCGGCAAGAAGGCGTACAAAACGATCTGGGCGCCTCTCATGGCGGGGAAGTTCGGTGTTGAAGCACCACACGTTTCAGCGGTCTGGATCTGGAACAAACTAAAGCTGCGCGGCTCTAGCAGAAACGAAAAGGGCTCTGAAAGCCTAGTGTATTTCGGTGGAAGCTTTGGCACCTTCACTGACGCTCTACGATCCGCCCTGGAGCAGCGGGGTGTAAAGATATTTACCGGAACTCCTGTAAAGGGTTTTGAGATATCTCAGGGTCACGTCACTGGGGTAA
This sequence comes from Bdellovibrionota bacterium, assembly GCA_044235305.1. GTDB lineage: Bacteria > Bdellovibrionota_C > UBA2361 > UBA2361 > OMII01 > OMII01. The sequence continues at coordinate 8,419 of JBIIHY010000008.1, read as the reverse complement.
AACTTGCAGAGGGTACGCACTCTACCGACTACGTCCTTTCGACCACTCCTCTGCCAACGTTCCTCGATATGACCCCTGAGCTTCCAGCGAGCTACATTGAACCAGCGCGACAGATACGGTTCCTTGGAAATAGCTGCCTTGTGCTGCGTCTATCGCGCTCGCTTTCAAGCACCTATTGGCTCAACGTTGCCGACCCAGCCTTCCCATTCGTTGGAATTATTGAGCACACAAACCTTGATCCGAAAGAGAACTACGACGGCGCCCACATTGTGTACCTCTCTAAGTACCTACCAACCTCTGAAGCTCTCTTTAATTTCTCCAACGAAGAGATGTTCTCGTACTGCGAACCGTTCATCCAACGCATCTTTCCAGAGTTTAATCGCTCGTGGGTGCTCTCACACCACACATGGAAGGCGCGCTACAGCCAACCTGTTATCACTAAAAACTATTCAAAGCTTATCCCTCCTTTCCAAACACCAATAAAAGGACTCTGGTTGTGCACAATGGCTCAGGTATATCCTGAAGACCGCGGCACAAATTACGCCGTTCGCTACGGACGAAGAGTCGCGCGCGAGATAATTTCAAATTCATAGAACCTTGGAGTACACCAGTATGACTGACTCTACCAACTGCTGCGCAGCTAAAGAGACAACCACTGAACACAACGAGAGCCGCTGGTACAAATACTTCCGCTCGCAGCAGTGGGTAATTTTTGGGGCCCTCGTCCTCCTTGGCGTTATCTTTCGGTGGACGCTCCTCGATATGCGCCCCTACCACCACGACGAGTCGCTCCACGGAATGTATGGTCGCTACTTTTACGATTTCCCAGACCAGAGCTTCTATCGCTACGACCCGATGCTCCACGGCCCGATGCTCTACAACAGCATGCGCTTTATCTTCGCTATGTTCGGCGACTCGTTGTGGGCTGCGCGCACGCCGGTGTGCATTATGGGAACGCTCTTTATCTTCGCCCCTTTTGTTTTTCGTAGCTTCTTCTCCAAGGCATCTGTACTCACGCTAACCGGTGCGGTAGCGATATCCCCAACCATGGTCTACTGGTCGCGATTTCTACGCGAGGATTTCTGGGTTGTGTCGTCCATGCTGATGGTGATCTACGGCCTCACCCTGGCTCGTACAAACCTTAAAGTGTTTCTTGTCCTGCTTGGGCTAACGCTACAGTGGGTTACAAAAGAGAATATCTTTGTGACCCTTGCTATTGTATGCGGCTACCTCGCCTTTGAATTTTTCATGGAGCGCTTTGTTTTAAGGGACGGAGCAAAGACGTTAATTGGGCGCATGTTCTCATACGTTGCAAAGCACCCCTGGGCAACAACGTGGGCACTAATCGTATCGTGTCTTGTTTTCAGCTGGTTCTATGGGGCTGGGTTCCGCTATCTCGACGGCATCGGTGATGGCCTCGGCAAGAAAGGTTACGACTACTGGAAGGAGCACCACGGGATGGAGCGCATCCAGGGGCCCTTCAATTTTCACCTCTACATGCTTAGCTGGTACGAGCTGCCATTTGTTGTGGCTTTCCTCGCCCACGTTGCTATCTTCTACCGCCGCGCATCGACCTGGATTCAGCTTGCCGCTGCAACCGTTGTGGCTGCTGCTCTGACCTGCCTCCTGCTTGTTCCAGATGCTGAATCACTTAAGACGACAGAACCTTTTTCTCTCTTCAAGTTAAAGGATTACTTTGATCTCTTCGGTGCCTTTTTCCTCCTCTTTCACTCACCACTGGTAGTGATACAGCACCTTATCAATCGCGAGCGCACTCTAGCCCTTACCGGCTACCTCTTTACAGCCACATTGTTTGTGTACAGCTATCTCGGGGAGAAAGTTCCCTGGCTTACGATGTATCCCTACATCTTTGGTCTTCCTTACCTTGCACTCTTCTTTGAGAGCTACCTAAAGAGCAGCCCAATTGATTTTCGCTCTTACCCTACCGCGCGCGCATTACTCTGGGTCGGGACAGGAACTCTTCTACTCGGTGTGCTCTTTGTCCTTGAAGCCTCTGACGTGAGCGCATTCCAAATAACAGTACCATCGGAAGACCGTCTATTTCTTGGCGCTGGCGCTCTTTTAATCCTTGCCGCCTGCTCGTCGAGATGGGGCGATTCCCTCGGGAAGATTCACCTTGGTTTGTGGACAACTCTTGTGGCTGTGCTCTACTTTACAGCCCTCATATTACTTGAGCGCAACTTCTCGGACCTATCCTTCTGGGGTCTTCAGAACACCTCAGTTACAGCTTCGCCAACTTTGCTCGCATCACTCCTTGCTGCGGGCCTACTTATCTTGTTTGCTTACCTAGCCGAGAAGAAGCTTTTTGGTCTATCGCACATTTTCTCATCGGTGCCACGTGGCGGCTGTCTGGCACTGCTTACACTCTTTGCCTTCGGCGCAATCTTCCTCGTTCAAATCACAGCAGGCGATGGAGAGCTACTGTCGCCATCGCGTGCAAGCGCTGGAGCAATACAGGTGATAATTTTAATTCTCATCGTTGGCTTCATGTCGCGTACGAGCACAGACTTGGGACGATTTAATGTGCTAGCTGCTCTGGCGCTCCTGGCAGTTGGATACAACATCCGTGGAACTCTCCAGGCAAACTTCCTCTACGCCGGTAAAGAGACAGAGTACATAAGCCAAGTGCACACCACCTACGAAATTCACGATCTAGCACAGAAGATCGTACGTGAGGTGCAGTTCCAGCCGGAAGCTTATAAGCCAAACGTATACGCAACCGGCGATGCCACGTGGCCACTAACCTGGTACTTTCGCAACCTTAAAGAGAGCTACAAGTTTAACCTCTCTGAGCCGAGTGAAAGGCAAGACTTTACCTACCTGATTGAAGACTACAACGACACCGTAAAGAGTGACTTGCCAGAGGGTTTTTACTCCCGGAAAGTGAATCTCAGAGGATGGTGGGTGCCAGACTTTAGAGAGATGACCCTAAAGCGATTCCTTCGCTATGCGGTGAATCACTACCCATGGGGCCCAACGGGGTTTACCTCAGTAATAGTCTCGGTTGCACGTGACACTTCTCGGTTTAAGGATGGGTATTCGGAGGAGTAGCAAGCATAGTGCTTGAGCAGAGCGCTTTGTTGCGCTCGTTCTTTCCAGCGTCCTACCTTTGGGGGTGCGCCATGAGTGAAAAAATGCTGCCAACTTTAAAATCTTTCACCGCAATCACCGATTCCGATACATTCCTGCGTAGATATAGGAGAGACGAGAAAAGCGTCCCCCCAACAACGCAAGCTTCCGTTTAATTCAGTGCTAACCCTCCCGCTCCAAAAAAGCGTCAAATCCCTGCAGCGCGTACTGAACGATTGGTGCCGTTAGGCCGATGAGGTCATATCGGCGAGCCCGCTCACCTAGCGCTGAGTATTTACACTAGTTTTCGATACCCCAGTAACTAACTAATATTACAGCGTTTATAACGCACATATCGAATCTACATAACTTTATGTACTTTCGATTGCGAATCTACAGAAATCTATGTACATTCTCTATGTGTATATTACCCGCACTCTTGAGCAATATTTAACAGACTACTTCGACCATGACACGCCACGTGCGCTGATTCTTGCGGGTGTTGTGGGAGTTGGCAAAACTACCCTTATTGAAAAGATACTGCGTGAACTCTCGGATCGTTATGAAGTGTTTAACTACACCGGCGATGACACACTTTTTCGTGCCTCAGTAGCGCATGACAGCACATTCATTTATCAAGAGGTAACCTCAAAAACTTCGAAACGGGCACTAGTATTCGTTGATGAGGTTCAAAAATCTGAGCATGTCTTTGATGCACTTAAGATCGCTTTTGATAGAGGAAAGATATCGTTTATCGTTTCAGGGTCAAATCCTGCATTTCTCGACACTATAGCGAAACGGAGACTTCAACGACGAGCAGAATACCTCACTCTGTTACCACTCTCGCTACCTGAAATTTTGGTAAGCAAAGGCCTCCTTCCCAAGGAAATGTTACAGTACAGTCGGATGCTTTTTGATAACCCGCTTGCGTTCGTCGGCGAACTTCCTGCGCTTACACTTACGGACCAAATAACAGAAGAAAATGAACGCTATATCGCGTGGGGAGGCCTTCCACTCGTCTACCGCTCAACAAATGACGACGATCGATTGCGTGAGGTCAAGATGATCGTTGAGCGCGGTTTTGAACCTATGTTCGTACAAGGAGAGGACCACTCAGATACTCTGAGAATTATGCTCGCTGAGCTTCATGGCAAAGAATTTGGATATCAAGGGATTTTTCAGAAAACAGGCATCCGGCGACGTGAAGTTGTAAATAAAGTTATCGACGATCTTATAAATCATGGATATCTGGTAAGAAAGAAACCTCTCATTCTAGAAGGAGATCGTCGTAGCTATCACTCCGTGTATTCATATATTGACGGTGGAATGGTCACCTATCTGTGTGGTGGCTCTCCACATGAGGAGCAGCATGGTGCAAAAGTAGAGGGGTATGTTCATTCCCGTCTTTTTGCCTATCAAAATCAATCATTACGAAGGAAAGAGCTCTGGTATTACAAGCCCTACACTATAGGCGAAGACGACAAGCTTAAATTCTTACCTGGCGAGATCGACTTTGTGTTACAAGATGCAAAAACCTTACTTCCTATCGAGGTGAAAGCCACTCACGACAAACGCCAGATAAATATCACTCTACTGGCAAATTTTATCTCTACACAAAAACTCGCCTGCGGCATCGTGCTGTATGGTGGAGTTCCTTTTTGGGATAAGAGCAAACGTATCCTTTACTGGCCCTATTGGCTCATCTAAAGCCCACGACCTAGTTTTGAAGGCTCATCGTGGAATCGAGTGGGCAACACTCGGTATGAAAGGTATCTCGATACGATTCCGCCCTGAAAATCGAGTCTTTAAATTCGCCCGTTGGACCCGAAAAATCGCCATTCTCGACGCTCTCGCTACGCAGTTTCATGCAAAAAGCGGGTTAATCTCGTTATCGGAGCGATCAGAGCTGATCTTGGTAACGGAATCCCTCTCCTAAGCGCTTATTGCTCGCAATGGCATCCAGATTATATTGAGGACCGTACAATAATGCCGAGGGCGGGACGCAAGCGGTCCCTGGCACTGGTACCCTGCCAGTCCTGACTTTCCCGACTTTTTGACTCACAGACATCTCCCTAGTGGCCTTTTCCTTTCCGCGGTCGCTCTACCACGATATTCACATTGTCCCAGTAAACGTCATCCTCTGAAGAACCGGCCTCACTGACGTTCGGAACAATCTCTGCGCGGATAAACTCCATCAATTGACCGCGCTCCCAAATATCAGCGTCTGTTTTTGAGCGAGGTAGCCGATAGGCAGAGAGGTCTTGAACACGCCCATCCACCTCAAGCGAAACATACCGATCCTTAGCTTGATCCGCGATCAGTGTAACTGCGTGCCAATTGTCCCAAGTAAGATTCCGGCCGACAGTCAGAGCTATCGGTTGATTGTTATCGACTCCGTTGAAGCTATCCAACCAGATATTTACCCCCACGACGTCCTTGGGAGTACCATTTCCACTGTTCAGACCGACCCCGAGAATCTCATAACCCGGATGCGGTCCTCCTCTTACTGCAATCCTGGCGTTGTACGTGTTACCAGCACTCCGATCGCTGGTATGAGCATAAAAATTCGCCTTCAGAGTAATGCGGGGATAGCGCGAAAGTTCTGGGGGTCCGATGAGACGATCATCAATCGTTTGCACCGGCCCCCCAAGGGACGAGGACGTGAATTCGTGCAGAGCCTTTCGTCCCAGCGCGATACTGGATTGTATCTCCCCATACGCAGGAGACACCGCTAGCTGGCGGAACCAGCCGTCCTGACCGCCTGCTCCTGGAAACGGCTGTGTCGGACCCGTCTTTAAAGAATCGAACTTTTGCTTATACAGAGTAATCTTTGAACTATTTGATGCCTTCTCTTCCGCCAGGGCAGACTTTGGAATCAAGAGCAGTGCCGTCACAAATACACACGCGAAGAAGCCAACCATTTTCTTGTCCATAATCCACTCCTCTCAATGAAGCCTGAACTCAGTCCTTAGGTGCCCCAATCAACTACACGAAGCTCAGAACAGGTTATGAGTTTGAGCAGCCTGTCCGTGAAGGGTTCTGTTGAGACTGGAATCCCTGTGTCAGTCATGCCTATCCCAACTTTTTAAATACAGGCTCTCTCTACCTTTGTGTGTGAGCATCCAACATTCACACAAGAGGCAGCCAGCGGAGGCCCACCTCAATGACCCGAAATCCAATCCCTAACGAGCTTTGGAGCATACCTGTCCAACGCTTATTCCAAGCAAAGCGGCCGTCCCCACCAGGAGGATCACCCCACGTATTCGAGTCGCTGAAACAGAGGATCGTTGGCATCAAAAAGAATTTACTTAAATCGAAGACTCACGAGCTCCAAAGAGGCGAAATCGTCCCGATGTAATTTCTGGAGAGGGGCCCTCCCAAGGCCTCAAGATATTCCCCCACGAAAGAAGTTTGTTGTTCGCCGAAAGCGGTCCGAGTAACATGCGGTAAAGAGCGTTGGTGTCGGCGGGGCTTACGGCCGTTATGCTGAGAAACGCCGTGGTTGATAAATGACTTCTTTATGCAGCACTGGCTGGTAAGACCCTCTATGAAAAATATAGTTTCTGCAATGAGGCGATTTGTAGTTCTAGTTGTAGCCTGCGTCTTAGCAGCCTCACAGGGAGCCTCGTTGAGCTATGCCATCCCCGCCGACTATGAGCAACTACCAGCTTGCGATGTCACGACCACAACGTATTGCGTTAGCGAGTTCTTGATCGCTCCTGAGGCATCACCGGATGCTTTTGCTGCCCCGCCAGATGGCGTAACTCTTAATACGTATTTCTATGACAGCGGGAGGATATTGTGGATTGATGTTCTTGAAGGCGGGCTCCAGAATCTCTCCTTGGTTCCACCGGGCTCCATCGCTAAAATTACCTTGCACGCAGGCACTACTACGATCCCCTCGGATATTGATGGCTACTCCACAGTAACTTCTATTTCGCGTTATTCCGACGCCGTTAGGGGCAACACACTTTCAATAACTATACGCGCCACGTCACTTACCCTTGCTCTGTGCCCCCTGATCGCCGATAGCGGTTGCGCTGAAGAGAACTGGACAGATAAAACCGACTATTCATCTAGGATCACTGGCCGCGTCTTCGACACAACATACTCTTCGTCAGAAGCAAAGGCCTGGGGGCAACTCTTTAAGGGGAAACGATTAGCAAGCAATGCGTCGATAGTCACAGCAAATTCGTTTGATTATGCAAGTCAGACGCTCGCGGACATGGTAGGTGCGCCCTACACCAAAGCCGATAACGCTACTGTCAACGATGGTAGCCTCAGCATATTTATCCCTGACGTTGCAATAAAAGTAGCGTACGGGGCTAATCCTGATACCCTTGCGGCCGCAGGAGCGAACGGAGCGCTCACTTTTATGGACACCAGCACCTCCTCCCCTGCGACGGTTACTATGACCAGAATGACAGGCGGTGTGCGATTTGATTTCAGTAATTTCACCTACCCTCGGCGCACTTTTGTCTTGAAGCCCAAAAAGCTTCTATCAAAGCCCAAGAGCATTGCCGCGCGTGTTCAAAACAGAACAGTCACTCTTACTGTAGGCAATGTTAACAAGGCGACAAGATATCAGGGAGTCTGCATAAGAGCAGGCACCCTCAAGCATGGATTCTCAAAGCGCGGAAGTCAGACAGTCTCGATTTCGAGACTTGGCGCCGGACAGTGGCGCTGCCGTGGGCGTGGCGTGGCAAACGCGGGCGGTCTTTGGTCATCGAGCATTCCAGTGAAAGTGCGCGCTCGTTAGCCTTATAAATTTGTGATTAAGCACTGAATCCCACTCTGAAGCGCCTATTACTCCTTGGTGGCTAGACCATCGAGCATCGATTATACTAACAAAACCAATGGTGCTACTACTTAAGAAGGATCGTAGCGGTGTCACGGTCTCATTGTCGCAATAAGCCCTATGAATCGTATCGACATCGAAATAGAGATCCTAGGTTCTGGTGGAGCGGTGGCAACACCAAAGGCATTTTGTAGCTGTCGCATCTGCGTGGAGGCGATTGAGAAGGGGCCGCCGTTTTCACGCTGCGGTCCGTCGTATTTTATCCACGGACCGAACATCCTCATCGATACACCTGAAGAGATCAGGTTACAACTCACTCGGTCGAAGATTCATGCAATCGAGGGCTGCTTTTACTCGCACTGGCATCCAGATCATGTAGCAGGCAGGAGAGTCTTTGAGGCTAACTTAGATTTCGTCGGAGGATTCCTAAACAACAAGTGTACAGCTGTCTATCTTCCTGCGGGAGTCGCTAAGGATTTCAGGTCCATCCCCGGGCTGGGTGAATCGTTTGATTACCTTGAGAAACGTGGG
>JBIIHY010000156.1:0-7133 GCA_044235305.1 Bdellovibrionota bacterium | reverse complement strand
CCTTCAAAAGGAAACACGGTTCTTTTAAGTAGCCCTCCAGTTTTAGCGGAGAATGTGCTCGGAGAAAATAGAAAAGAGTCAGCGGGAGCCAGTAGACTTTCTTTTTTCCGAAAACCTGGGTTGATTTCTAGAACCGTGGTAGGGGAAGGTGGACTTCCCTGAGGGTGGTGTCTATACTTTGGCGCCTTAGTATTCGCTCACCTATGAACATCTTAATGCTTGGATGGGAATATCCCCCGCACATCGCCGGTGGTCTTGGGACCGCATGTGAGGGTCTTACCTCAGCCCTGGCCAAGCAGGGGTTAAAGATCCATTTCGTTGTGCCGCAGCTTTTTGGTGACGAAGCGGCGCAGCATATGCGCCTCACTGACCCCTTGGACCGGACGGTTTCAGAGGTTGCGCAGGCTCCCACCAGGGCTGGCGAGGAGCCTCGGCAGACGGCGTATGACACCACGAGGATTCCCGCATTTCTGACGCCATACTGGAGCCCCGCTCATTTTCGAGAGGCTGTTGCAGCCATAACTAAACAAGAGAAAGCGTCACTGCCGGCCGCATTGCAGAGAGACCCAATTGCGCAGGGGCTGATAGATGGTGAGGTGTTTGGCTTTGACATTCCGACCGCGTTGGGTCTTGTTGAATGCGTAGGCGCTGGTGAAGCAGAACCTGCTCAACAAGCTCCATATGGGAGAACTATATTTCACGAGGTCGAGCGTTTCACGGCACAAGTCCTCGCTCGGTTAAAGAATGAAACATTTGATCTGATCCATGCGCATGACTGGATGACTTTTCCGGCCGCCGTTGCCCTAGCTCAGGCAACCGGGAAACCGCTCGTTGTTCATGTGCACAGCCTAGAGCATGATCGCAGTGGTCTCTTTGTAAGTGAGCAGATTAATGAAATAGAGTCTTTTGGGTTGCATGCGGCCGACCACGTTATTGCAGTAAGCCACTACACGCAGCGTTCGATTGAGCGTCACCACAAGATCCCGCGGGCGAAGATCTCGGTTGTGCACAACGGAGTATATCCGCGTCAAGCCGTGCAAGAGTATCGACTAGCCAAAACATGGCCACGCAGTGTGGTGCTCTTTCTCGGACGGATCACCTTTCAGAAGGGGCCAGATTACTTCGTTGAGGTCGCTGCTCGAGTTATTCCACACGTTCCAGATGTGCTCTTTGTACTCGCTGGTGCAGGCGATATGCTACCGGCGCTTAAAAAGCGCGTAACTCAGCTTGGACTGGACGAGTATTTTCTCTTTCCTGGGTTTCTACAAGGCGATGAGCTTGAAGAGATGTTTTCTGTTGCGACGTTGTACGTAATGCCGTCTGTTTCAGAGCCATTCGGACTATCAGCTCTCGAAGCCATAAGCTTTGATGTGCCGGTTATAATGTCGAAGCAGTCGGGTGTCTCTGAAGTGATTACAGGTGCCCTTAAAGTCGACTTCTGGAACATCGAGGAGATGGGGGATATGATCATTAACGTAATCCTGCATGAAGCGCTTCGCAGTGACTTGGTGCGCCATGCGCGCGAAGAGGTGCAGAATCTGCACTGGGATGCCGCAGCTCGCAGAACGGTAGAGGTGTATCAACAGCTTTGGTTGTAGGCTCTTCCGATGCCGGCGTTAACGCTGTATTTTCAGGTTCATCAGCCATTCCGCATCAAGCGGTTTTCGTACTTTGATATCGGGACACAGGCTACTTATTTCGATGAGGTGCTCAACCGCGCAATAATGCAGCGAGTAGCAGAGCGTTGCTACATACCGGTGAACTCGGTGCTGCTTGATTTGATTCATCGCTTCCAGGGTAAGTTTAAAGTTTCTTTTTCTCTCTCTGGGGTGGCGATTGAACAGATGAGGTTGTATGCGCCAAAAGCGCTCGAGAGTTTTCGTGCGTTGAACGCTACGGGCTGTGTAGAGTTTCTAGGAGAGACGTACTACCACTCTTTAGCATCGCTTTTTCATGAAGCTGAATTCGAAGAGCAGGTACGGTTGCATCGGGAGGTGATGCGCGCAGAATTTGGGGTTGAGCCGCAGGTATTTCGGAATACTGAATTGATCTATGCTGATGTACTTGCTGCTCGCATAGCCTCGCTTGGGTATCGCGCCGTTTTTGCTGAGGGAGTTGGAACCGTGCTCGGTTGGCGCTCTCCGCACCACTTCTACCGTTCTCCCTATGCGGATCTTGCTATCTTTCTGAGAGATTACAACCTGTCGGATGATATCGCTTTTCGCTTTACTCATGAGAGCCCGCTGGGGGAGCGGCTATCTCCCGAGCTGTATGCTTCTCGTCTGTGCGCGCTGTCTGATAGTGCTCACTACGCTGGAATCTTTATGGACTATGAGACATTTGGGGAGCACCTCTCTACAGAGACCGGCATTTTTGACTTTATGGATCGCCTTCCAGGAACCGTACTTGAGCGGGGTGACTGGTGTTTCGCCACTCCGTCTGAGCTTCTGAGTCGCACTCAGGATGTAGGACTGCTCTCCGTTCCTGAGCTGACGTCGTGGGCTGACAGCGAACGTGATGTTAGTGCTTGGAATGGCAATGAGATGCAGCGTGCCGCTCTTCAAGAGCTGTATGCGTTAGCACAGCGCGCGCGCCAGGTAGGAGGAGAGATGCTCGACGTGTGGCGAAAACTGCAATCATCAGACCATGTGTACTACATGAGCACTAAAAGTCAGGGAGATGGCGTTGTACATGAGCACTTCAGCCACTTTGAGAGTCCATACAGAGCCTTTATAGCCTACCGAAATGTGTTGGCAGATCTGACTCAGCGACTGTAGAGAGGAGATTCTTCGATAGATTCTCTACTTTCGAGCGACATGAAGCTTCCCAGTTTTGGTTCGTTGCCGTTTGCCAGTAGTCGATCGCGGGCTCTGTCTGGCATCAGCGTTGATGATGCGCTCAAGGCACAGCGATACAAGCGAGGTCCATCCGGTTTGATGACTAGCTCCGATGCCGCGGCCTGAATCTCCGTGAAAGTGTTCATAGAACAGCATGAGGCCATTCCAGGAAGGGTCTGATGCGTAGCGTGGGTCACCCCCGTGGCACGGACGGTGCCCATCGGCTCCTGCAAGAAAGAGAGAGTTGAGGCGGCGACACAGCTCCTCTGCGACCTGTCGCAAATTCATGAAGTTCCCGGAGCCGGTTGGGCATTCAACAGTGAATGATTCGCCGAAGAATGAGTGGTATCGATCAAGGGCTTCAATTAAGAGTACATTGATCGGAAACCATACGGGGCCACGCCAATTTGAATTCCCCCCGAAGAAGTCCGTATTTGAATCCCCCGGACAGTAGTCGATGCTGTAGTCTCTATTTTCAAGGGTAAGCCGAAAAGGCACTTCGGCATGAATCTTTGAAAGCGACCGTATGCCGTGTGGAGAGAGGAATTCAGTTTCGCTGAGTACGTACTTGAGCATCCGTGAGAGCCGCTCGGCCGAGGGGACAGCGAGTAGGCGCTTGCCACTAACAAGTGAGTGGTCGCCTTTTGAGCGCTGAACATGGTGTGCCACCTGTTTTGATAGCTCGGGTTGATTGGCGATGAACCACTCAAGACGCTTCTTAAAACCTGGTAGTTTGTCGAGGGTTGAGTCCTCGATAGTTTCAACTGCCAGTAGTGGGATGATTCCCACAAGTGAACGTACCCGTAGAGGGATGCTTGCGTTCTCGATATCTAAGCGGTCGTAGTAAAAGCCATCAAGCTGGTCCCACAATCCAGTCCCTCCGAAGTGGTTAATAGCAAGTGAAATTGAGACGAAGTGCTCGAAGAACTTAGAGGCAAGGTCTTCGAATTCCTCATCGTGAGCTGCTAGCTCAAGAGCCATCGAAAGCATGGTACCGCAGTAGAATGCCATCCAGGCTGTAGCGTCTGCCTGTTGGAGAGTGCCCCCGCGCGGCAGAGGTGCGCTGCGGTCAAACACTCCGATGTTATCAAGGCCAAGGAAGCCACCCGCAAAGAGATTCTTGCCGTGCGTGTCCTTACGATTCACCCACCAGGTGAAGTTAATCAATAGCTTCGCAAATGCACGCTTAATAAAGTTTCTGTCACCCTTTCCGTTTACAGCAGTCATCTGATAGACGCGCCAACATGCCCAAGCGTGAACCGGCGGATTCACGTTCGAGAACTCAAACTCGTACGCAGGGATCTGGCCGTTTGGATGCATGTACCACTCACGCAACATCAAGAGGAGCTGGTGTTTGGCGAATGCAGCATCGATGCGAGCAAATGCGACCATATGGAACGCTAAATCCCATGCGGCGTACCACGGATACTCCCATTTGTCGGGCACCGAGATGATGTCACGGTTGTACAGGTGCTCCCATTCGTGGTTCTTTTGGTGGCGCCGAGAGTCAGAAGGGGTTGGTTGAGTAGGATCGCCCTCGAGCCACTCTTTGACTGAGTAGTAGTAGAACTGTTTAGTCCATAATAGTCCCGAGTACGATTGCGCCATGATAAGGCGTTCTTCCGGTGTTGCTTTGTGCGGTATGACTTCGTTGTAAAACTCCTGACACTCCCGTTCTCGTGCCGCAAATACCTCATCAAAGTCGTTGCAGAACTGTTCGCGACGGTGATGTGAGCTCGCCTTTAATTGAAGCCTTATCTCTGCAGAGCCACCGCCTGGTACCGAACGCAGAAAGAGAAAGGCTGCTTTCGTGCCGACGTTCTTTGGGTTCACGGCAGCGCTGTCTCGATTTATCACGTAGTTGTGAAAGGCGTCTTTTACGTAAGGTGAAGAGTTCTCTCCACCGAACAGTCTGCGCAGATTCGATTCATTCTCGGTAAACAGAGTTGATTGAAAGGAGAGGGGGTCTTTCGGATCGGTGAGCAAAAGAAACGGTTCTAGTTGAGGGTGCGCGAGTAGGAGCTTGTCTCGGTCCACAAGCGATACCTGCGGTTTGGTTGTATATCCTTCGCCGGTTCTGCCCCATGCCCAGGTATTTCTGAACCACACCGTAGGAAGAAGATACAGGGGCGCTGCTTTTGAGCTGCGATTATGAGCTGTTATCTTGATTAAGATGTCGTCGGTGTCTCTCTTGGCGTACTCTACGTAGATGTCGAAATATTCGTTATTGTCGAAGATTCCAGTGTCTATTAGCTCGTACTCACGCTCATTCCTTCCGCGAGCGCGATTTTCTGCCACCAGGTGTGCATAGGGAAATTCGTTGTGTGGGTACTTGTACAACGCCCGCATGTAGGAGTGTGTTGGGGTTGAGTCGAGGTAGTAGTAACACTCTTTAACATCCTCGCCGTGATTTCCCTCGGTGCCACTTAATCCAAAGAGGCGTTCTTTAAGGATTGAATCTTTTGTGTTCCAGAAAGCAAGAGAGAAGCAGATCCGACACTGTCTATCAGTTATTCCGAGAAGCCCATCTTCTCCCCAGCGATATGTGCGGCTACGGGCCTGGTCGTGCGTAAAGTATGACCACACCGAACCATCCGCTGAGTAATCTTCGCGTACGGTTCCCCACTGACGTTCGGAGAGGTACGGTCCCCACCGTTTCCAGTTCTTTGTCCGGCGTTCGTCTTCGAGAAGTCTGACGTGCTCTTGTGAGGGCTCTTTTTTGGTCATGGAGTGAGTGACTTAACCTTTCCTTTGTAGCGTACAGAACCTTGCTGAACTGCACCACCGAGCGCATGTTCCTGACGCGAACTTTTTCCATGGTAGGGATCGGTATTTTTAAGAGCTACCACAAGGGCAATAAAATGCAGTTGTATTATGTTGATATTATTGCAGAAAAACGCCGTTTATGTGTTGTGCTACGTTATCTGCTAAGATCCTCATAACATTACTAGCAGGGCGGTAACATTTTCTTCCGCGGAAATGCTTGGAGAGTCTGAAGTAAAAGTGGTCGGTTAGAGACTTTGTTTGAGGTAATCAATGAAGAGGTACGTTTTATCAATAGTGCTCGCCACATCAACAGTGCTCAGTGGGTGCGGATTGCATGGTGATACGATGGCTATCGGTGGTATTGGTGGCGCGGCAGCGGGTGCTGGAACAGGCGCAATCATCGGAGCCGCGATCGCTAACGGAGATATCGCAGCAAGTGCGCTGTTGGGTACAGCGATCGGATTGCCAGCAGGTTTAGCGATTGCAGCGATCTACGATTACTCGAGCTCTCGCAGCGTATCTGAGCGAAGGTTAGAGGAGATAGAGGCTAATCAACGCGACATCTTTGACAGGCAGCGTGAGATCGATGCACTGCGCGAGCAGATTAGAAACGATGGTCCGTCTGGTAATCCACCAGAGGAGCTTCGAGATTACTATTACAGTGGCGCAAGTTTAGGTACCTACTAGGAGGAGGGTCGGCGATGTCTAAAGCAGGGATGGCGGCACTCGTAGCGGGAGTTGCTCTCGGGCTCTCAAGCAATCCTCAAGGGATGGAATTACTAAAGGCGGTAGATCTCTCGGTGGATGTCGTCCGCTCGCAGCTTGCAGCGCGCGCTGTCGCTGTTGCAGAGCCGGTGGGGATGCATGTCGGGATAGGCGCAGCGCTCAAAGCTGTTGATGCAGCGGTCGTCTCAGGAGCCCCCGGAGGTTTTAACGCAACGATCTCAAACTGGTTACAAGGTGGCGCCGAGGCACACGGGCATACTATATCTGATTTGGCTGAGGCGGCAGATAAGAAGATCGAAGATGACCGCCGGAGAAGAGATGAGCAGGCGACAGATGCCTCGGCGGGCAATCCTAACCCTCTGGGGCAAAACCTTCGCGATAGTCGCAATCCTCACCCGCACAAACGCGATACCTTGGGGACGAAGTTATCTATTGTTTAAGGTTAGCCCGCTTTTTGCATGAAACTGCGTAGCGAGAGCGTCAAGAAAGGCGAGTTTTGAACCGAAACAGCGCCATTGTCGGCGCTCGCAGTAGCTGGTTTAACGCAAAATGCGGGCTAGTCGCTTCCGAATAACGGCCACTCCCTCAAGCAGCTCTGCCGAGCGCAGAGTAAAGCTAACCAGAATATACACCACTACTGCAGTCGTAATGCTTAGTGCGCAATTTGTTAGTGGAGATAGAGTAAGTTGTTGAATGCCGTAAATTGCAGCAACCATCCCAAAGGCAGCGCAGGTGGCTTTGCTCATGGAGGCCATAAATGCCTGCCACGGGAATTCGCCTAAGCGGGTACAGAAGAAAATCACG
>JBIIHY010000155.1:0-7179 GCA_044235305.1 Bdellovibrionota bacterium | reverse complement strand
GCATCACGAACTGGATCTTCAGGAAAAAAGGTATAGCTTGATGCTGCTAAGAGGGTAAGCGAGGTATCATCCGGGCGGATTGGATTCTGAATCGGAGACTCGCCTCGCTCAATCGGCGATACGACGCGTGCAGCAACAAATTCTCTACCGGAAGATATCCACGCAGTAAGCTTTTCCTCTTTAGGAGCCGCGGAGAAGGGCATCTTGTTTTTTGAAAAATGGCCGCGAGCCTTAAGAAGTTTCTCATTAGCAGTTGGGGAGTATAAAAGTGTCTGTAGTCGCTCAAGACCAAGCACTGTAAATGCGGCATCAGATGTAACACCGTCAGGAAGAGGGACCTCCTCCCAACTGCTTGCACTTGGTGTTTGAAAGTCAGGAGTTCTATCCTTTGGTGAGGAGTTCGCAGCGATTAGGTACCGCGCCATAGTAATCGCTGCTGTAAGGAGCAGCCCTCCTTCTTTGGTGTTTATCTTTTCGATAGGTAATCCCCACGCAGCGGGGTTGTCTTTTGTTCCCTCTAGGATGGTATCAACGATGTGCATGAGCGCCAGCGCCTGCGATTCAAGCCGCTTCTGATTGAACCATTCAGCGTCAGCTCGGATCTCTTCAACAACGGGGATGCCGCCCTCATCAACACGAACTGATTGCGGCAGGTATATGTGATAAACGCCGTTCATCAGCCCACCATCGCGATACCACGCAGGGTCTCTCTCGGTATGTTCTACCGCATCGCGCACTTCCTTGGTGCAAAGGGCCGCTGCTGTCACGATAGTAGCTTTAAGGCAACTTGCAGGGTCAAGCACTCGTTGCATCTGACTCACCATGACAGAGTCAGTGAACCACTGGCGACGCATGTTTGCGTTGATGGTGTCTGATGTTTGCATCAGCCCAGTTCTTGGGTCGCTTGAAATAGCGAATGTGCCGTAATGAGTAAGCTTCTTACGCAGCGTGCAGATATCGTCGCGGCTAAAAGACCGCTGCGGAGTAAAGAACTCGTTGTGTACCAGGTAGCCCAGGATTTCGCGCGGCTTGTACTGGCTAGCGAAGCGTCGTGCGGCAGCAACTCGCTCTGAGGCAGCCTGCTGCTCCGCAGAGAGAGTTGATGACGAGGTCGAGCTAGCTTCTGTCATAGAGGTCGCTGTGAGCGCTACTTATGCTGCGCCTCAAGCCACCTCTCAGCTTCAATCGCAGCCATACAACCAGAACCAGCGGCTGTAATCGCTTGACGGAAGACGTGGTCTTGAACATCTCCGCATACGTACACACCTGCTACATCGGTCTCGCTTGAATTCGGTTTATGCAAGAGGTACCCGTTCTCATCCATCTCAAGCTGCCCTTCAAAGATCTTTGAGTTCGGAGTGTGCCCGATGGCTACAAAGAGTGCGTCTGTGGCAAGCGTTGATTGCTCTTTAGTTCTAGTGTCTTCAAGAACAAGCCCCGTTACACCGTCTTGCTTGTTGCCTTGCACGGAAAGTACGTGCTTATTCCACACCATCTCTATTTTAGGATTACTCAAGACGCGCTCTTGCATAATCTTTGATGCAC
The DNA here is from genome assembly GCA_044235305.1 of Bdellovibrionota bacterium. Taxonomy (GTDB): domain Bacteria; phylum Bdellovibrionota_C; class UBA2361; order UBA2361; family OMII01; genus OMII01. Next base: position 5,634 of record JBIIHY010000155.1, on the reverse strand, counting down.
GAAGCTGGTCGCGACGGTGAATTAGATAGACTTTGCTAGCAAAGCGAGTGAGGAACGAAGCTTCTTCGCATGCTGAATCTCCTCCACCGACTACCGCCATAACTTTGTTGCGGAAGAAGGCACCATCACACGTAGCGCACGTTGAAACACCGTACCCAAGCAACTCGCGCTCGTTTTGAGCGCCGATGTATTTTGGTGCTGCGCCAGTTGAGATGATAAGGGTATCGCAGGTGTAGGCCCCTGATTGACCCTTGAGGCTAAAGGGGCGTTTGGAGAGGTCTGCTGTCATGATGGTATCAACAGTGACTTGAGCGCCGAACTTAACAGCCTGTTTCTCCATGAGTGACATTAACTCAGGCCCCATAATCCCCTCAGGGAATCCAGGAAAGTTCTCCACGTCAGTTGTAGTTGTTAGTTGCCCGCCTGCAAGGGGACCGTGGATAATAGCAGGAGCAAGGTTGGCACGAGCGGTGTAGATCGCTGCTGTTAAGCCTGCTGGACCTGAGCCTAAAATGATTACCTTGTGGTGTTTTGGTTGTGCTGTAGGATTAGTCATAGAAACAAGAGACATCTATACAAAGAACGTTAAACGAGTTCGATTATGGCACCGCTTCGAGAACTAAATAAAGTGCTTATTGCAAATAGAGGCGAAATAGCCCGGCGCATTAAAAGGGCGTGCGATGGCCTCGGTATCGCCTCTGTTTTAGCCGTTTCTGATGAAGACATACGCTCCTGTGCAGCACGTGAGGCAGGGGAGACCTACCGAATAGGGGGCCAAACAGCTAGGGATTCATACCTTAACCGCGAAAAGATAATCGAAGCTGCCAAAGCCACGGGGTGTCAGGGGATTCACCCTGGGTACGGCTTTCTCTCTGAGGATGCTGATTTCGCTGAGATGGTTGGAGAAGTAGGCCTCATATTTATTGGCCCCTCACCGGCAAGCATTCGGGCTCTCGGTGTTAAGACAGCGGCTCGGAGGACGGTTTCAGCAGCCGGGGTTCCAATTACCCGAGGGAGTGAGGGGGCAGTAACAGATGAAGAGATTACAGCGGCCGCCGTTTCGATAGGCTTTCCAGTAATTATTAAAGCCGCAGCCGGAGGGGGCGGGCGTGGAATGCGTATCGTGCACCTAGCAGAGGAGATGCCTGAGGCTCTTAAGCGCGCTCGAGCCGAGGCACTTAAGAACTTTGGAAGCCCTGAGGTGTACTGTGAGAAGTTTGTCGAAGCGCCAAGGCACGTTGAGGTGCAGCTCTTTGGGGATATGCACGGAAACGTCATCCACTTTGGAACGCGTGATTGCTCTGCTCAACGTAGGCACCAAAAGTTAGTAGAAGAGGCACCTGCGCCTTTTCTCGACCCAGATATCCGTGAAGCCATTCACAATGCCGCTGTAACAGCCGCACGTAGCGTAGGGTATTACAACGCTGGCACAGCAGAGTTTCTAGTAAAGGGCAGAGAGTATTATTTCCTTGAGATAAACACCCGCATCCAAGTTGAGCATCCAGTAACTGAAGCAATCACTGGAGTAGACCTTGTGCAGCTTCAATTAAAAGTTGCCCGCGGTGAGAAGCTTCCTGTAACGCAGGAGCAGGTAATTACAAAAGGTCACGCAATCGAACTACGCATAAACGCAGAAGATGTGCGCGAGAACTTTAGACCTGCAATAGGAACGATTTACTCATGGAAGGGAGGGGTTAGAGATAACGATTCAGCCGCAACAGCTCTCGGGATCCGTGAAGATTTTGGCTACAGCGAGGGTGACACTGTGCCACCTTTTTACGACTCACTCCTAAGTAAAGTAATAGCGTACGGCGACACCCGCGCGGACGCTTTGTTTAATCTCTTTCAGTTTCTCAAAAACTATTCAGTGCACGGAGTGCCAACAACACTTCCATTCCACGCATGGATCCTTGCCAATAAAGACTTTCAAGAAACAGGGATCGATATCGGCTACGTTGAGCGCACCTTTACTGCAGCGTGTGCCGACGAAGCAGAGAATCTGCTCTATGTAGATTCAGCTCATAAAGAGTCTCGCGTAAAGGGAAACTCCATCGCTGAGAGAGTGTACCTTCGAGATAAAGCAGGAGAGCTTAAGGCTGTTGATATCGTGCACGAGCATGGCGGCACATTTCTAGCCATACCTCTATCGAGCACCGGCGCGCCACAAGAGAAGAGCACCTGGCGGCGGTCTAATATCAGAGAGGCGGTGATTCAATCAGTACAGGCAAGTCTCAGGTAATTCTTTCCACCTGGGTGGACCGCGGGCTTTAGCCCGCTCGATGTTACGGATTGCACTGCCACACGAGCGGGCTAAAAGCCCGCGGTCTTAGTAGCGAATAATAGATCTAAGAGATGGGCACCGTAACCGTGCCGAGTATCCTGACTCACGTACGACCCTCGTCTAGATTTTAATTGATTTCTCAAGCCAACAAGAGTGGCGACTGTTCTAACTGATGGTAGCCACAGAGCGAGGGGTGAGTTTATAATCGGGGGGCACACCTTGATAGTCACACGCGAGTTTATGCCCGTAGAGTGGTTGCATGCTAGGCGGGGTGCTATCAAATCGGATTGCAGTGTAGCGAAAGCCACTCCCTATTTTCACTATGTTTTAACGCGCTAGAACCGATTGTTGAATACGGAAAAGCTCTCGGCATCCCCGACGACCAACTCGACTTTTGGCCGAATCGTTTTCAAGATGAGCGCCACTACTTTGCGCCGGGAGATTTTTTGGCGTAGTGGCCGGGTTCTCTACGCAGTAGCTCTGCTTAATGCCTAAGCGCGCGACGGCTCAACAATCTGGGTAACAAAATCTACGACTACCTTAGCCTGGTCGAAAGCGCGGCGAGCGTCGTCCTTGGAGTAGAATTCACTCGGTGTTAGGTCTTCCGTTCCATAAAAGGCAAGCTCTCGGTCGCGACGAAGCTCGCGCGATATAGCGATTAAAGAATCGAGCTCTTTGAGATGGTCAGCGCCAAGTCGTCCGCGCACTTCAGAAAGCTGCGCACTCACATCGTGCACCCGTGCTGGTTCAGCGCCTAAGTGTCGGATGAGTGCCTTGCTTGCAAGCTCTACGATCTCTTGCGCTTCTCTCACTACATCCGCAAATCCATTTCTATCAAAGAGAACTTGCAGCGCCTCTAAGCGGATTGCAGCCCTAACGACATAGTCCTTTGTTAATGATCTATTTTTCATACAGGAACCCAAAATCCCTGACCGTGAGTAACGCGGCGTACGACGCGACCAGAGGTGATGTATTCCTTCGCTCTTAGAAGAAACGAAGCTATCCGGCCTGACGGATCGCTCAATATCCTGGCATCCAACGCACATTCAAGCCAGAGAGATCCTGCGTCGGAAGCGTTGGTAGGAAGGTGTGTAATGTGAAGGGAGATATCTGGTGGAAGGACCTTGTCCCAGTGTCTGTACGATGCGCGCTCAATCTTAATATTAGAATCAACCACTAGCAGAAGGTCTGTGTCGGATGAATCGTGGGTGTCGCCGCGAGCTTGAGAACCAAACAGCAAGAGGCCAACTACGTTGTCACCAAGCGTACGCTCTGCTTCTTGCAAGACCTCGGCAGTTAAATCCTTCCCGATCGGCTCAGCTACCCCCTGCGCTATGTAGCGCTCAAGAAGTGAATTCACTGAGAGCTTTGCTGCCGCAGCCCGTTCCTTCACGGCATCGTGTAGAGCCTTTGGTAGTCTGAGGAGGACCTTGCTAGTTTGTGACATATGATATCATGATATCATATTGAGTACCGCTGTGCCTATTGTAAGAAAAATCAGTAATAATAGGTGGTTAGTGCTCGTTGAGAGGCTCAGCCCACACCAGCTCCTGCATAATCGGGCTTTCAACGGTTACCTGCTCGCCGCTACGTGGATGGGGAAAAGTCACCTGTCGTGAGTGCAAGAAAAACGAGCGCGGTGTCTTTACGAAGCGCTCAACGCTCTCAGTTGAACCGTAGAGAGAATCACCAACGAGTGGATGTCCAATGTATGCTGCGTGTGCGCGTACCTGATGTCTTCGCGCTGGAGCAGCGAGTACGGTGACAAGTGATACATGTAAAGAGGTATCGATTGAAAGGGGAGAGAAGTGCGTTGTTCCCGGAAGAGCACGAGCGCTCTTAGCGGGCCGCTGTTCATATACTTTAACTTTCCGGGCGCCACGGTTTGGCGAGCCGATGTATGAGCTAAACGATCTCTCCTCGCTAAAATTACCGTGTACCAAGGCGACGTAGCTCTTCTTCATCTTTCCCGTAAGAAGCATCTGATAGAGCTGCTCCCACATTTCCTGTGAGAACGCACCCATGATTACGCCACTAGTATCTCGGTCGAGGCGGCTTATTAAACCTGCATCTCCCTCGCTCTTTGCTACGGTAGAGAGGTGCGGATAGCGACTGATGAGCATGTCAGCAAGAGATGCCCCACCGGCACCGTCTGGCAGGCGCACTGAGTGCAGCCCTGCTGGCTTGTATACAGCAAAGATCTCATTGTCTTGGTAGAGGAATGATAGTTCGTTCACGGGGAGGGATTCTAGCTTATTCCCTTCAGCTTCGCTCTGCCCATTTTAAAGTACTGGTGTGTTTATGGACCGCGGACCTTCCAGGTCCGCTAGAATATAAGGTGCCCTGAGTTGGCCGATAGGCTCTACCAGTTCTGTGTGCGCCATCCGAATTGCACGAATATGAAGGAATGCCTAGGCAGTTGGGATTTCGAAGTCGGTGTCGAGGTGCTTGATTACGCAAAGTTGAGGGCGATCAAGGAAGAGATCCTAGAGAGCTTTTCGGACGATATAGTGAGCATTACCGTTCTCTCGCGCTTCACTACGCTTAAGTATAGCCTCTATCCGTTAAAGAGTGCCTGGTAAGCACCTCAGAGGCATTCAGTGTCACTGGAGTTAGTCAGCAGGCGAGCAAACTAGTCAAACACTAAGGTGCCTAAGAGCTGCCCAACGCAGTCATACACCCTATCAGTGTTAAACCGTGCTGGAATCGATACCTTTCGCCCACCTTCATCGCGAACTATTCGACCCTCTTCATCGCCATCAGGTACGACCCGACAGCGCACCTCTTGGTAGGTCGTAAGCTCTGGCGTAAGCAGAAAGATAGTCGCTAAGGTGTCCCACAGAAAATATTGGGGGCCGGTAGCTGCAGTCGACAGCAATTCGTGCGTAAGACGTGCTGCTGAATGAGGAGGAGCTTTCTGAAGTAGTGAAGAGAAATAATCGGTAATTGGCACCTTGCAGGTAGCATCAAGTGGCGTGAGTACTATAGGAATATCGGTTTTCCAGATAAAATCAGCTGCCGGGGAATCCCAGTACACATTCCATTCGGCAACAACTGGCCGATTCGGTACTACGACATTCCCGGCTACATCCAGCGCGCCCCCCATCCAGTGTAGAGCTAAGACCTTCTTTGCGAGTGTAGGCTCCTCAGAGAGTGCAGCAGCAAGGTTTGTTAGTGGACCAGTACAAAGAACCGTGAGAGGAGAGCTCGCTTCGCGTAGAGTCATAGCAAGAAGCTCGTGGGCAGGAGTAGTGCTTACAGAAACCGTAGAAGAGCAGCGTCTCTGAAGCGAGGGTACTGTAAGTGCCCGGTCGCTATCTTGTCGCCACAAATCGGGAAATGGATTCTTACCT
>JBIIHY010000154.1:0-7183 GCA_044235305.1 Bdellovibrionota bacterium | reverse complement strand
AAGCTCTTCACTGTTGAGGTTGTTGCGACGCGAGCCGAACGCGCGCGCGGTTTGATGTATCGCAAAGAGATGGGGCCGCGTGAGGGGATGTTGTTTGTTTTTGACCGGCCTGCTGTGCACACCTTCTGGATGAAAAACACCTTTATTCCGCTGGATATGGTGTTCCTATCAGCGGAGGGGAAGATAGTTGGAATGCTTGAAGATGTTGCGCCCTTAACCGAGACGGGGCGCTCTGTTGATGCTGAGAGCTTATATGTTCTTGAGTTCTTGGCGGGCACAATGAGGGAGCACGGGGTAAAAACAGGCCATACCGCTCGAATACTAGGCGCTCTGCCGCGGGCGGAGTCGGAGTGATTTTGGCTGTAAACTTAGATTTTCCTTGTGTATCACGAGCTCTCTGTCTCATCATAACAGGGTGTATATGAAGAATAGACTGCACACCCTGGCTCTTGCGATATCTCTGCTGGTTCTATCGGCGCAATCCCAGCGCGCACTGGCAGAGCAGTATCGCTACATGGACTCATCAGGAAATATTTACTTTGTTGACTCAATCAATCAGGTTCCCCCGCGTTATCGTGAGCAGGTGATTCCGCCTACACCCGCTCCGGTCTACGATCGAAAGACCCAGGCGCTTGTGAAACGGATGCAGCGTGAGGCAGAGGTCAAGCGGATGCGTGCGGAGAAAGAGAAGCAGCGTGAGGAGCAGCGACTAAGGCGTCTCAAGGAGAGGGACGCTAAAGAGCGCGAGCGCGAAGCTAAGCGCCGTGAGAAAGAAGAGCAGCGCGAGCGGAGATCTCGACCACCGGGTTCCCGAGCGGAGAATTGATAAGCGAAATAATCATCTGCACGATGTTCGGATCGCGCACTCAAGATCTACTAGTGAAAACGGCTTCGACAGGAAGAAGACGCTACTTGCCACTCCTTGGACGGCATCCTTTATAGTGGGGTCGCCGCTCGTTACGATTATTGGAGTTCGTGGCATAAGTGACCGTAGGTACGGGAGCACCGTGCTACTTTTTTTCCGTGGCAGGGATTCATCAATAAGTAGTAGGTCGTAGAAGTTAGCCCCCTTTGCAGCTTGCGCCATAAATCGCTCTGAGTCCGAGACCACATCAACTGTATGGCCACGTCTGCCAAGTGCAACTTGGAGCATTGAACATATTCCGAGTTCGTCCTCAGCGATTAGTATCCGCAGTGATGGTGGTGGTTCACTGGATGCGTTGTTGGTTGGCACGCTTTGCGATTTAGCTTCCTCCAGGTGTAAGCGAGGTAGCGTTAGCGTGAAGACAGTCCCTCTACGAGTGGTAGGGCTTGAATCCACCTCGATGGAGCCGCCCGCGGCCGCTATTGCATTGCGTACAGAGAGAAGACCAAGGCCGGTGCCGCCCGTCGCGCGTTTGGTTGAGAAATACGGTTCAAAGATATGTGTTATTATATCCGATGCAATCCCGGGCCCGTCATCTTGAACCCGTACTATGGCCATTCCGGAAGTAGGGTTTGTCGCTGCGGTGATAATTATCTCACCGCCGTCTGCACCAAGAGCGTCGCGAGCATTTAGGGTCAGGTTAAGTAGTGCGTTCTCCAACTGGCTGCGGGAGAGGGGGACTATAATTTCGGCGTGAAGCGCAGGGATTCGCAGGTGCACGTGTTCAGGAAGGAGAGGGGTTACTAAGAGTTTCAGTTGCGAGAGGACTTCGGCTACATCGCATCGTGGTCTATCCTTCGCAAGCGATTCAGAATCTGACTTGGACAACGATGATGCAAGTTCGCTGCTGGTCCTAGCGGCAAGAACGGCAGCCTGGAGGCTCGCTGTATCTACACTTAAACCTGACTTGATGCCGTGAAGTACATTTTCCAAGTGGCCTAGGCATGCAGTCAGGTGATTGCGGATATCATGAGAGATGACGGCATCTCGGTGTTCGGGCCGAGAACGAGCGGTCAGTTGAGCAAGCTGCACCTCGACGGTTCTCAGGTGAGTGATATCAGAAGCGATAAGATCGATAAATGAAACGTGGTTGCTCATCGGTTCGAGCGCCGTGAGCTGTCGCACTGATAAAATTCGATACTCGCCAAAAAGTCTGACGCGAAGTTCTAACTCCGTAACTGAGCTAGCATGCTCCGCGTCGCGGGCGGCCAACAGACGCTCCACCTTTTGATGGTCGTCTGGGTGTACCCATTCGCATAGCTTTCGTCGCTTAGCAGCTATATCCTCAAGGGATACTCCGAGAGCCTCCGCTAGAGAGGGGCTGATGTACTCATAGTAGCCGCTTGGAGTTACCCGAGCGAAGATAACGCCAGCCCCTTCAATTAGCTTCCGATAGTGTAGCTCAGTGCTGGCAACAGCTCGAGTTGCACGCATCTGCGGAGTTATATCCCGTAGAACTATCCAAAAGCGGCTTAACTGTTCGCGGTCATCTATCCTTCCATAGATGGCGACACTCAAAGCTGTTGCGGGTCGCCCTGGGGGCGTAAGCGTTACCTCAAATGATTGACCAGATAGGGAGTGATTGTGCCACTGCTTAAAGACCTTATCGTATCCAGCATATGCCGGTAAGATCCGCTCGAGGGATTGACCCAGCATTGATTCAACATCTTCGAAGCCGCTGCTGTGCGCGCACGTAATGCTTCCATCGGTACACTGCGTCGGAGTGGTGTAGAGAAGGGCTGTGAAGGAGTCAGCATCGTGAGCGCACGATAGTGGCGTGGCAAGATCAAAACACACGATCTGCGCTGAGCTGATTCGGATAAGATTGGCAAAATCCTCGCGCGAGTTGCTGCTCATTAGGGGTGCTCTTGGTAGACAGGGAACAACTGCGAAGGCTCAACTATCCGACGGTATCATGAGTTTTACGGGAGGTGTAAAAAATTTGCAGGTTGGTGGTAAGCCCCTAATATATATGGATTTGTGGCCTTGAATCTGAGACGCGGTATACGTGTTTTCGCTAGGGGGTACTTGTAAATTTCTGTCACCAGCTTTTAGTAGGAAGCAGTTTGAATCGGTAAGGAGATATGACTATCACAGATTGTATGCCGGCCTGATGGCTGTGCTAATTAGATTCTGGAGGATGTAGCCATGGTTTTTACGAAGAAAAGCTTGTGTATGACAGTCGCATTGGCCTCAGGTTTTGGAATGGCAGCTTTGTGCAGCAGTGACCTTGCTTTTGCAGACGCGTCAAAAAAGATCGTTAAGTCAGTCTCCAATCTGAACAAGCGGGTGTCAGCGATTGAAAAGCGTGTGGCTACATTATCTGCGCCGGCTGTATCAGGAGGACAACCAGGTGCGAAGGGGGAGAAAGGAGATAAAGGTGACACCGGAGCTGCAGGGCCTCAGGGTCCAGCGGGCCCACAAGGACCGGCTGGGCCAGCAGTCAGTTCAGAACGGCTCAACACATCAATCGCAAGCGCAATGCTGGCGGCTCAGACTCTTCCGATGTTTAACGTTCTCTACCACACTGATGCTGTTCAGTTTAGTGAAGGAACCCAGAAGTACGTTGCAATCGGGTCGTATCGTATCGGCGGGGATGGTACGCATCTGCACCGGATTATTGTGCGCAAGGGTGCAGCATCGGACGCGACAGCAGCTCTCGAAAACTCGCCAACTATCTTCGACAGCGGAGTTAAGTCCGGTGACCTAAGCGGCTCACGGTTCTTCCAGAAGACCGGAGCTATTGAAACGTACGTATGGTTTACTCCAGCGATTAAGCCAAGAGCGTTTCCTGTGCTCAGAGCTATGGTGGGTGACGCGTCTAACGCGGCCTCAACGGGGGCAGCGAACATGAAGTCTTGCGCTCAGGGCGTTATCGATTCGCCCTTTAGTGACAATATAAACAATGTGGCACCGACGGCGGGAACCGCTTGTCCGTTTGGTTCGAACATCCGGTATGGCAGTGCGATTACAACAGGGTTCGGTATCCCGACGGTGTCCAGCGGTGTGCGATTAGCTGCAGATGCTGCCACAACGCTGAAGGTGTGCCAGTTAAACGGCTACGATGCTGTATCAGTTGTAACCCCGCGCAGCTTCGGGTCGTGTGGTGATAACTCGATCGTGAAGTGGAATGGCTCAGCCTGGCAGGTGATGAATGCATGCTCCTACAACAGCGGTTTCGACGCTGGCGGGTTAATCTGTAGTAAAGTAAGTTACTAAGTTGCTCCGCGTAGCTCGCCTCTGCTGTAAGCAGGGGCGAGCTTTTTTTTGGCTCAGTGCAACTGACTAAACTACCTATCCAGAGCCTTAATGCCCGGCAGCGAGTTGCCCTCGAGTAGTGCTAGGAACGCACCACCTGCAGTCGAGATGAAACTAAACTTGTGACCGAGCTGCATGTGGTGGATGGCTGCATCTGTGTCGCCCCCACCTACAACTGTCAACGCGTGTACGTTGGCAATCGCCTCGCACATATCGTGCGTTCCGCGGGCAAACTCCTCATTCTCGTAAGCACCCATTGGACCGTTCCATATAACAGTTTCAGCTGTGTGGAGGGCTTCCTTATAGAGCAGTGAAGTCGCGGGGCCGATGTCGAGTGCCATCGTATCAGCCGGAATCTCCTGAACGGGGACAGCGCGGCCGAGGCCCTTGCTTGTGAGGCTCGGAGCGACAACTACATCAACAGGCAGGTACACTTTGCAGTCGCGACGGGCAAGTGTTCCGAGAAGCTCAAGAGCCTTGGACGCAAGATCAGGCTCGAAGAGTGAGCGACCCACCTGTAGACCTTGAGCAGCGAGGAAAGTGTTCGCCATCGCGCCGCCGATGATGAGCTTATCGGCCTTAGAGGCGAGGTTAATAAGGGCTGTAAGCTTACTTGAAACTTTTGAGCCACCGATAACAACGCACAGCGGGCGCTTCGGATTGTCGAGCGCTTGGTGATAAAAATCGATCTCTTTTTGCATGAGAAGACCAGCAGCCTTTTGCTGAAACAGCTTCGGCACTCCCACCATCGATGCGTGGCTGCGGTGTGCAGTAGCAAAGGCATCACCAACAAATACCTCACCGAGCTTTGCAAGTTCAGCACAGAACTCAGGCTCGTTTTTCTTCTCACCAGGATGAAAACGGAGGTTTTCAAGGAGGAGCACCTGACCATCTTTAAGGTCGCTAGCAAGGCGTGCAGTCTCCGGGCCGATGCACTCGGGAGCAAGGCGAACTTCTTTCTGCAGAAGCTGCGTCATGCGCTCGGCAACAGGCTTGAGCGAGAAAGCAGGGTCTTTTCCACTCGGCTCGCCGAGGTGAGACATTACTATCGCGCGACCACCTTGAGCGAGTACCGCTTGCAGCGTTGGTAAGAAAGCCTTGATCCGATTGTCGTCTGTAATCTGAAGTTTTTCATCGAGGGGCACGTTGAGATCTGCCCGAATAAGTACCCGTTTTCCACTAAAAGTGAGGTCCGATAACTGCAACATACTTTTATATTCCCGTAGGTTCATTAATCCAGGTAGTATCTACACCAAAACGCTCTCTAAGTACACGCTCCAGGGCGCGAACTCCAAACGTTTCGCTCGCGTAGTGCCCCATGCAGATCACAGAGCAGCCAAGGTCTTTTGCGGTGTGATAACACTCCTGCTTAGGCTCTCCCGTGATAAGTAGATCCAGCCCACGCGAAACTGTCTCAGGGATGCAGGACGTTGCAGAGCCGGTTGCAATTCCGACTTTTAAAACGTTACGCACCCCAAACGGAAGTATGAGCGGGTCGTGTGTGACCCCTTCACATTTTGATAGCGCGGAAGCAATCTCTTCAAGTGAACGCGGGGCGGTCAAGTGAGCCTGAACCCCGATGGGCTCGCCGCGATGGTCGTAACATGGAGATACGTCACTTGCACCGATGTAGGATGCAAGCTGCGCGGCGTTACCGAGGGGGATGTGAGCGTCAAGTGGTAAGTGTGCGGCGTACAGCGAGAGACCACTGTTCATACACACAGCAACTTTTTTGGCGAGGGGGCCAGTTATAGCTGCAGCGTTCCCCCAGAAAAGTCCGTGGTGAACGATAAGGAGCTCCGCCTTACGTGCTGTAGCTTCAGTGAGCACTGATAGCCCAGCATCCACTGCAACGGCGACTGTCTTGATGGTGCGATTCGGGCTCTCAATCTGCAACCCATTCAGTGCCGCATCATGAAACTCCCCAACTTTCAGCAACTCATCAAGAAAAGCAGTGACAGCGGAAAGGGTGGTCGTAGACATGCCTGGTGCTCCCTGTACAGTAAGTAACTAGCACTATTCTCACTATTTTTTTAAGAGTTTGGCAACATTGCTTCAGGCAATGAAGATCTGCTACCTTCTCGCTCGCATGTTAGCGGACCCTGCCTGGCGGGGCCCTTTTGTAGGTATGTACCATGGGTTGGTTTACAAGAAGTAAGGCACCGAAACAGACTGAAGAAGCTGCGGAACCACATCAGTTACCGGACGACATTTGGACCAAGTGTCCAAAGTGTGAAGCGATACTCTATACCAAGGACCTTCGGCGTGCTTTCGGGGTGTGCCCTAAGTGCACCCACCACTTTCGACTGACCGCGCGCCAACGCGTGCCGTTACTCGTTGACCGCCACTCATTCATCGAGCTCGACGCAAACCTACGGTCAACTGACCCGCTCAATTTTAAGGACAAGAAGAAGTACAAAGATCGAATTAAAGACACCGAGAAGAAGTCTGGGTCGATAGAGGCAGTTCTTACCGGTCGAGCGCGCATTCTCAATATTCCAGTTATGCTCGGAGTTTTCGATAGCTCGTATATGGGCGGTAGTATGGGGTCGGTGGTCGGTGAGAAGCTCACGCGTCTCATTGAGATCGGGCGCGACGAGCGCCGACCGGTTATCATTGTGTCTGCCTCCGGCGGCGCACGGATGCAAGAAGGGGTATTCTCGCTGATGCAGATGGCTAAAGTAAGCGCTGCGCTGGCAAAGCTTGGCGAAGCTCACATTCCATACATCTCGGTGCTGACTGATCCAACAACGGGCGGTGTAGCCGCTTCGCTTTCAATGCTCGGCGATATAATCGTCGCTGAGCCTGAGGCGTTGATAGGCTTTGCCGGACCGCGGGTAATCGAGGGAACGATTAAACAGAAACTCCCGGAGGGTTTCCAGCGTTCAGAGTTCCTGCTTGAGCATGGGATGCTCGATCGCATCATATCGCGCAACGAAATGCGCGAAGAGCTCGGGCTGATTCTTCGAAATTTCGGATTCGGGGTTTAAATCGGTTAAA
>JBIIHY010000153.1:0-7231 GCA_044235305.1 Bdellovibrionota bacterium | reverse complement strand
ATGGACGTACTTCTCGGTGGTGACACGGCTCACTGTTGACTCATGCATGTCGATCTGATCCGCAATCTCTTTAAGCACGAGCGGCTTGAGCTTGTCGATACCATGCTCAAGAAACTCTCGCTGCACCTTCATGATGCTCTCGGTTACGCGCAAGATAGTTTGCTGACGTTGCTGAATACTTTTGAGCAGCCAGTTGGCGGCACGAAGTTTTTCGGAGATGTAGGTGTTGTTGGCTGGAGAGCTATTCTCATGCTCCTTGTTCTTGAGGAGCGAGGTGTAGTGAGGATTAACGCGTAGTCGAGGAACCCCCTCTTCATTTAAGGTCACTACCCACTCCCCGGCGACTTTATGCACAAACACGTCAGGAATTACATAGCGAGTGGTTTCGTCGGAGAAAGGGCGCCCGGGGCGAGGTTCTAGGCTACGGATTGAGTTAATCGCAGCAGCAACTTGATCGAGGGATACGCACTCTTCCTTGGCAATTGATTCAAAACGACGCTTCTCAAGCTTTTCGAGGTGTTTTGTGAGGATGCGTGCCTCGAGTCTATCACCGAGTCCACGAGCCTCAAGTTGAGTCAGGAGGCATTCTTGCAGGTTTCGAGCACAGACTCCGGGAGGATCAAAGAATCGAATCGTATCAGCGACGGCGACAACATCTTCGAGGTCACAATCGCATGCTGCTGCTATCTCTTCGTGAGTACATTCGAGGTATCCATCGCGATCGAGATTGCCGATTAAGTGTTGGGCTATCGATTTCTCAGAAGGCGAGAAGTCATGCAAGCGTGCTTGCTGAAGCAGGTGTTGCTCTAGGCTCTCGTTAAGTGTTGCAACTACTTCTGGTGGTTGCCGGTCTTCGTAGTCGAGCGTGGATTTTACTGATGCTGAACCTTGGTAATCGGTGAAGGTGTCAGCGTAGTCGTCCCAGTCTGCTTTCGGCTCAGTAGAGCTGCTCTGAGATTCAGCGGAGTCAGAATTCTCGGCAGATGCAGCAAGCACCGCTGGTCCGTTCGGCTCTGGTTCAGGAGCGGGTAGCGTTGAATACTCCGACTCGTCGCGAGCTTCTTCTAGAACAGGGTTTTCGAGAAGCTCTCGCTCAATCGCTTCCTTGTATTCGAGTCGGCCAAGCTGCAGCAGCTTGATGGCCTGTTGAAGCTGTGGGGTCATCAACAACGACTGCCCCATCTTTTGAACTAACTTTGCTTCTAAACCCATAGTGTCTCTGTTTACCTCTGCGGGATGGCATTCTAAATCATCCCTTCGTTTAATAGATGACTAAAGTGGGGGTAATCGGCTTCAGAAAAACGAGAGTTCTATGCAAAAAACGGGCTAGCGCCACCGTTTTTTGAGCATGCGATAGATATCGCTAGTAGTTTCAGGTACTTGCTAATTTTGAGGCCGAGCTGCTAAAGCTCGAAATCACCGCCCAGGTAGTAGCGCCTGGCCTTGTCCGAGGCAGCTATCTGCTCAGGTGTCCCTTCTTCGAGCACCTTGCCGTCAACAAGGATGTATGATCTGGTGCATATTCCCAGGGTCTCTCGAACGTTGTGATCGGTAATCAACACACCGATGCCTTTGCTTCTTAGTTTATTAACTATTGTTTGAATGTCACGAATTGCCAGGGGGTCGATTCCCGCAAATGGCTCATCAAGTAAGATGAACTGAGGATTGCGAGCGAGGCATCGACTGATTTCTACACGTCTGCGCTCTCCTCCTGAGAGAGCGCTCGCCATGCTGCCTTTAAGCGCTGATAGCCCTAGCTCTTCGAGAAGCTCCTCCATGCGTTGCTCTCTGGCAGCAGCGGATGGAAACGGCATCGTTTCCAGAATTGCCAGTACATTCTCTCGCACCGTCAGCTTGCGAAACACCGAGGCTTCTTGTGGAAGGTATCCGATTCCGTTTCGTGCGCGAACAAACATCGGGTCGCGTGTTATATCTGTGCTGTTAAGGCGGACGCTCCCCGTGTCGGGAGCAGCAAGTCCAACGCACATATAGAAGGTTGTCGTTTTTCCGGCTCCGTTTGGGCCGAGTAGCCCCACTACCTCACCCGACTTTACGGTAATGCTCACGCCGTCGACAACTTTGCGGCCGCCGTACTTCTTGGTAACGTTCTCTGTTTGGAGCGTGTTTGACATCCTAAAGCAACCTATCGCCTTCTGCTCCTGCGAGCGCGCGGCTTCTCACTTGAATCGTCGTAATCCTCATGACCCTCAACCTCTTCGTGCAACAGCGGGCGCAGGGCGAGTAATCTCTGATCATCTTCGCGCGATAGCTTACATACCTCAAGCATCGAAATAACCTCGGGGAGCAGGGCTGCGCGTTTGAAGGTGCCGGGCTTGAGGGCGCGGGGTTGGATGTCTCGGATCTTTCCCCATAACGAGAGCAGTAGTTGAATACGCTCTCGCTCTTTGCGGGGAACGGTGAGTCGGGTGAAGGTTGAGGAGAGATGCTCAGAGAGTTGCCCAGACGATGGAAGAGATTCAGCGAGGTCTCGTAGCCAGATAGAATCTCCCGCGGTAAAAAGCGCAATGATAGCCAGCACAACTGTCGGAGAGATCTCGGTGCCTTGAGATACCGCATCATCTATCCTCTCAAGACAGAGACTAAAGTCACCCTCTGCACTGAGCAGTTTTCCGTTGTTTTCGCGAAGTTCCGGCAGGAGGTATTCCAGTAAACCGGTATCATTTAGAAGAGAGAGGATTGTTAGAAAGCTACCTGAAGTAAGGTCTTTTTTGAGCTCATCAAAGACCCTGACCTGCGAGCTGTGGGTTATCCATGAGGCGTTGCGAAGAATAGAATCCCAGCAAGATTCTTCGATGCTGAAGCCATTCCGCGCAGAATGACGTACCACTCGCAACATGCGGACTGGATCCTCACGAAATCGTACCTCTGGATCTCCGATAACTCTGACGATGCCGCTGTTAAGGTCCTGCATACCCCCAACGTAGTCGATGATCTCCATTGTTGATACATCGAGGAAGAGACCATTAATTGTTATATCGCGGCGCAAGGCATCACTCGATTCCGTCCCGTAAATGTTGTCGCTTTCCACTGGAGCTGCGGGTGCTGTTTCACCATCACTAACTTCCGGCGGTTCAGCGAGCTCGCGAAATGTGGAAACCTCAAAGGTCTTTGCATGACCAAAAAAGATGTGAGCCAATTTGAAGCGTCGGCCGATGATGCGACAGTTGCGAAATAGAGATTTAATCTCGCGCGGAGTTGCGTCTGTTGAGATATCAAAGTCTTTGGGTTGTTTGCCGAGCAGGATATCGCGCACCCCACCACCGACAACGTAAGCTTTGAAGCCAGCGCGTTGCAAACGGTAAACAATCTTGCGTGCGTCGTCGTCTATTTGATTCTTGCGAATGGGGTGCTGGTCGGGACCGTATACGACAGCAGCGCGCGAGGCAGAGGGAGAGGGCGCAGATTCGGCTTGAGTTTCGGTCGGTGACATTTCAAAAACCAGCGAAGAACTAAAGAATGTGGAGTGTAAGGCGCTTGATAGTATTTCTCAAGGGATAGGCGATACGGGCTTCCATCCGGCAAAGCATTTGGGTGCGATATAGTCACTGGAAGTTGGATAAGAAGCCAATTAGTAGGTTAATTGATGAGGTAAATCAGTTGGTTATCTCCTAAATGTCTGATTGTTCGAAGTAATTGAACCTCAAGCGGTACGGCAAATACACCGAAAAAGATTGATAGCAGAGTGGTTAGAGCGCCCAACTTACTAGAGGGAATCTTCATGGCCAGACCTATATATCCTCACGAGCTTTCCGATCCAGACTTTCAATGGCTTATTAACAGCTACAAGGAGTCTCGTCCCGGGTTGGCATTAGTTGACTCGACCTGCTTGCCCTTGGTGATAGTGAAGCTTGAGGAGGAAGTGGAAGAAACCGAGATCGATCCGCCCTCCTTGGCTACAGTGCCGATGACTTCTGACCAGAGTCCTGTCATTGGCCACGGGAAGAAAGAGCTATAAAGGCTTTTAATCTGCACCGTTACAGGCCCGTGTGTTTATCACTAATGCAGCTCTTCCTCTTGTGTTAGGGGCTCGGCGGGTATGTTCATCGTTCATCTCGCGGCACCCCAGAGCATGCGGGAATTCGGTTCTTCACGGTGAGACAGGATTTCTTTTTGGATCCGTTGCTGAGCTGATTCAGACTTAAATCAAAACCCTGAGCTGCAACATCAAGTCAGCTCATGCCGCGTATCTCCTTGCGCGTGCTCTGTGGGGCTGCGACCAGATCGAGTATGCCCTTGCTGTTGCGCGAGCGTTGCAGTGTTGTCACCCTCAATACGCTCCTGGGTTTGAAATAGAGGCGCAGCTACTGGCTAATCTCAATCGGCGCGTGCAGTCCCAGTACATAGATCTATTCCGTGCCCGCCATGGTTGGCGGTAGTCCGCAATGAACGTACAGCCGCTCGAGGGCAGCGCTTGCTACTGATACTCGTAGGTAAGAAACTCTAGTTCTCTGTATGAGTCCGGCGTTATCTCGCATGGGACGTTTCGATGTAGTGCCTGCCACAGGCTTTTCTTGCAGGACACATAGTACGCGTCTGGATCCTTGCGAGTGGCGATCTTCTCCTTTGATTTGAACTTCTCAATAGCTGCTTGTCGACGCGCGTCGAGCCGGCCATTTTTCGTGTCTTTGAACCAGTTGAATGCGAATATCGCCCCGGATATCAGCGCACAGATAACAACTGCGATACCAAAGGTTGCTAGCTCGCCTTCTCCTGCTTGGGCTTTTTTATGCTGGTAAACTCGCATTTGACTCACATCTCCTCGTAGCCTGACCTCTACGTGTTGTTATGGCGGATCGTGTCTGCTCTGTGTTGTTGTATTCAGTTATTTTCGTCTCTAAGGCGGTGGAAGGGGTAGTGATGGGCTCTAACATGCTGCTTTTACAGGTGAATCTTTTGCGCTGGCATTGTCATTTGGATAGTAATTTAACTTACCTACGTAAAGACGGAATGGGTCAAACTTACCAAGTGGGTGGTCGGGGCAAGGCGATGTTTGTGTTTGGCGTGGTAATTCAAAATTCGGGGAAAACCACATTCCCTGGGTTGTTGTGTAGGGCATAAGTGGTTATGGTTTCGCACAATATCTACAGCTGTATTATTTCAAAAAAACATGGGCGATAAATCAAAGCTTTTTCGTGGCTCTGACGGCAGCGATGTAAAACCGATGCTGAATGAGGCCGAAGGGATCTCATTCAAGGAAAGTCCCATGGATTTCTTTATCCTGCTGGCGCGGTACAAGTTCGCGGCGCGTTTCCTGCGCAAAGAGCACATCGTTATCGATGCGGGCTGCGGGCAGGGAGCAGGGTCTGTATTCATGTCAAAATGTGCCAGCCAGGTAGTCGGGGTTGATTTTGATGATGAGCTGATTGCAAGCAATAACGAGCGTTATGCTACCGTTCCGAATCTTCGTTTTGAGCGCCGAGATCTTCTTGAGCCGCCCCGAAGCTCAGAGCGTTTTGATGCTCTCGTATCGATGGATGTTATCGAGCATTTTCCCGTTGAGGAGCAGGAGGTTTTGGCAGCAAACTATGCCGGGCTCCTTGGGGCGAATGGCTTCGCAGTTATTGGTACCCCAAGTGTTGTGTCCTCGCCTTATGCATCTGCCAGACGTAGAGCGACGCACATCCATGAGTTTGAACCAACTGAATTCGAAATGCTCCTAAGACGACATTTTAGGAATGTATTTCTTTTTTCTATGACCGATGAGAACGTGTCAACTTCGTTTGTTAACTTAGCGTGGTACCTTATGGCAATTTGCACTCGGTAGCCCAGGCATGGTGGATATCGCGCAAATCTAGCGGTCCATTGAATGTGACCGGCTCAAAGTGATGTGTGTCTCTACTCGACTCGAATTGTTTCGCAACTCTCCCTTGCAAAGTCGGATACAATCGCATTAACCCCAATAGCTTGGAGAGCCACCCATGTCGTTGCTTGGGATTCTGGGGTATACCGTTGAACACGTGCCTCTCCCCGAGCAGGCGACACGGGGTAGGCGTGGACCTCAAGGCTATTCGCGTGAGCCGCCGTAATCCAGGCAGGATCTTCGAGTGCTAGCTGATATGGTAGGCTTACCGCAGCGGCGCCACAGCATTGCGCCGCTTCTACAGCCTCAGCACTTCTTCCGCGCCATTCAGTCCAGAGGGCTAGTAGTGTAGGGATATGCGGAGCTTGCTCGCGCAGTAGTCGCAGGATTTCGGGATTGAAAGAGATAACTGCAAGCTTCCCTTTGAAGCTTGAGAGGAGGGGCATAGATGCTTCAACAACGCGACGTGGTCGTGTTGCATCTCGCTCAGAGCGCCAATAGGTAGCGTCCTTAAGCTCTACGTACGCGGTCGTGTTTTTCCAATCAAGAGCCAGTACATCTTTTAGTCGCGGTACGGTGATATGTGCATAATCCTGGAGCATCCAGCTGCCTGCATCAAGGCTGCAAATCTCTTCAGCGCTATGCTCGATGACCCAATCGCGAGAGACAAAGTCTCGTGTTGCCAGCTCCACCTTCTTGAAGGTTGGATCTGGTAGTACGGTTTCTTGATGTAGGACTACTGGAACTCCATCTTTTGCCAGCTCGACATCAAACTCTACGCCGTGAACGGGGAGAGTTAAAGCTGCAGCGATAGCTGGTAAAGTGTTTTCTGGTTTCTCGTAACGGAGGCCGCGGTGGGCGATTAGTTGGGTCATGCCGGTGTAAGATTGTTTAAGTCGACTCGCACGCTACTTAAGCGGCAGCAGTACGTTTGAGCCACCCTGCATCGTAGAGACAGCCAGGGGAGCTTTGCCATCCCACCGTTGCGCTATCTCGTACTGGATGACTTCGGGCGAAACTTTAAGCGCGGAGCCCTTGATGGTGACAGCCTCTGCTTCTGCTTTAGCCTTTACGAGGGTGATCTCTGCTTGTTTGCGTTCTCGCTCTAACTCAAAAGACTTTGCAAGGGCTTCTTGCTCGCGTACAACTTTCTGTTCGATCGCGGTTTCCAACTGATCTGACAAATCGATGTTGGTTACGATTACATCAACAACCTGGAGTAGATCGCCAACAGCGGGTCGAATTCGAGCGAGCACATCATCTTTTACGCGTTCCCGGTTTTTTACCAGTTCTTCCGCTCGGGATAGAGCCGTTACCTGCTTCATTGTCTCTTGAACGCGGGGCTCGATCAGCGTTTGGTATGGATCGCCTCGATATTCTTGAAACAGTCGCACCACCAGTTGCTCGGGA
>JBIIHY010000152.1:0-7261 GCA_044235305.1 Bdellovibrionota bacterium | reverse complement strand
GTCCTGAACTTATCGCGGCGCTCCGCTATTGGCATGAAGAGGTGCCCAATCTTCATATTATCGCGGCAGGCTCTCTCCTTGAATTTGCACTAAGCACCGCTGAGTTTTCTATGCCCGTAGGAAGGGTTGAGTACTGTTTTTTAGGCCCACTCAGTTTTAGCGAATACTTAGGTGGTGTAGGAGAGGAGCAGCTTGCGATACTTCTTGAAAATTTTCACTGGGGTGATTCCTGGCCAGTAAGCATTCACAAGCAGCTCCTGCGTCACCTGAAGGACTATTGGATTGTGGGAGGTATGCCTGAAGCGGTATCCACATTTGCAACTCAGAAAGCATACAGTCCAGTAGAGGAAATAAAGCGCTCGATAGTAGCGACCTACCAAGACGATTTTCGTAAATATGGTTTAAGAATTAACAACGAGCTCTTAAGGCGAGTATATCAACGAGCACCCACGCTCGTTGGGCAACGAGCCAAATTTGTACAGTATTCAAGAGAAGTTCCAGCGGCTCAAATTAATAAGGCACTCGAGCTTCTTACCCAAGCAAAGGTGCTCACAAGAGTTCGCCATACTTCCGGAAATGGCATCCCTTTTGGAGCAGAAGCTCACGACACACTGTGCAAGTATATCTTCGTTGATATTGGACTACAGCTCACGCTCTGCGACCTGGGTCCTTTAGCACTAGAACAGGTAGAAGATCTTAATCTCATAAATGGTGGCTCTCTCGCAGAGCAGTTTATCGGGCAACATCTTCTGTATGCAAAAGCGCCCTACATCGACCCCGAATTATATTATTGGGAACGAACCAAGAGAAACGCATCAGCAGAAATTGACTATCTAATTGCTCATGATGCTCTCATAGTACCCATTGAAGTAAAGTCTGGCTCCACAGGACGCATGCAATCTCTACGTGTATTCTTGAGCGAAAAAAGAGCACCCTATGCCGTGCGGTTCTCAACTACAGCACCGGTACGTACACAGCTTCAAAATAGTGAATTACTTTCACTGCCTCTCTATTTCGTAGAACAAACTGCACGATTAATAAGTGAGGCTAAAGGGACCGGGATCAAAGAGAGCTAACTATCCCCTTCAACCTGAGAACGAGCGATTGCAAACTGCTTACTGCACCGCGGGCAGGTAATTAAAAGCTCCTGGTCTGCACCATAAAGATCCTGTAGCTCCTCACTATTGAGGCCACGGAAGTAAGGAAGCAGCTTTTCTGGCGAGCAATCGCACGAAAACGCGAACGAGCAAGTACGCATCCGACTGCGCTCGATAGCCGTATCATTCTGCACCTGTTCAACATCCGCTGAACGAATCCACGCCTCATCGTACTCCGGAAGGGCAACGAGCCCTAGCGCAGTATCACTCACATCCGACAGGAGTAGCCGGGCGGGATACTGCTCGCTCTGCTCATAGAACTGCTCCACCATGCGCCGAATATCATTTGAATCACACTGCACAAGACTGGTGTGCGTCTTACCTCGCCGAGTGCACTGCGCGTGAATTGAATTTACATCGGTGTGGCGAATGTGCTCCGTTAGGATATTCCCTACTATAAAACCCTTAGCGACTCCGGTTTCATCGAGCTCGCCTGTTGTTCCCGTTACGAAAAGGGAGTACGGCTCATCGGCAACTAGGTGAACAGTCCATGCGTGGGTCTCTTGAGCTGTTCGGGCTGAGAGGTAGATTGAGAAACAGGCTATAAGATCTTTTAGCTTGGCGTCGTGTTCAGGGTTTGTGTTCGGTGCGTAGGTCTGTCTATGGTGGTAATAGTCAAACAAATAGTCTGACATGTTGACCTGCACGAGGAGAGCCTCGCGTTTGGGAAGATAATCAGCAATCGTTACTAAACCAGTTTGCATACGCTAATACTCCCACTCTAGCGCACGCGCCCTATTTTGCAAAATATGACTGCCAAAAATACTCGTAGAAAGCATCACGCTGCCACTGCTCTGGGCCGATCGGGCTCGATGAAGCACCAGCGCACCTCAGGACGCTCCCTGCGCAGCGACTGTTCGAGCGTGTTGATTGCATCTGCCATCTCTTCAAAGCGCAGACCCTCTTGAAACCCAAGCTTCATAAGCACAAGCACCTGACCAGGCCCCTGCTGCAAAGAGATAAAGTGTAAAAGCCGCGTCACTCGCGGCTCAGTAGCCAAGACTTGTTTAATCGCCACCTCGAGATCCCCGCCAGCGCTCTCTCCGAGCAGGAGCGACTTAATCTCGATAGCAAGGAAGACCGCTACACCAACTAAAATAACGCCGATCCCAACCGACCCCAATGCGTCATAACGGCTATCGCCTGTAACCCAAGCGAGAAATAGGGCAAATAAAGCAACCACGAGGCCAAGCGAGGCAGCCGCATTTTCACCAAAGACAACGATCAGGTCTGAATCCTTTGTTTTACGAATGTACGTGAGGAACGGAGTCTCCCCCCTTCTTTTGTTCAGCTCAGCAATATTCCCAAGCGTTGCCCACCCCTCAATTACCAGCGAGAAGAGCAATATTGCAAAACCAACTGCTACAAGCTCAACAGGTTCTGGATGATTGAGCTTATGGAAACCCTCATAAATAGAGAAAACGCCACCTCCACTAAAGAGCATCAGCGCCACAATAAAAGACCAAAAATACATCGCTCGCCCGTACCCAAGAGGGTGATCCAGCGTAGGCGGCTTTTGGGACCTCTTTACCCCAAAGAGCAAAAGGACCTGGTTACCGCAGTCAGCCGCCGTGTGGATGGTTTCCGCCAGTAGCGCCCCTGAACCCGTTAGCGCTGCTGCTATACCTTTAGCTACTGCAATTACTGAATTTGCAATCAATGACTGGATTATATGTGCTGAAGCCGAGTGTCCCATGCCTCTACCTGTACGGTATTTTGCTTCCATGACGTTAGCTTTAATGCCACATTATTATACCTATGAAGTGGCTATCTATCCCTTTTTTACCAATGGTGATTCTTATGACTGCCTGCTCGACCTCAGACCTGTCTATTTCAAGTAAACCATGGGGAGTAACCGCTGCGAGTGAGCCAGTGACTTCGTTTACCCTTAAGAATTCAAACGGGGTGCAGGTCACACTATCGTCACTGGGAGCAGCGATAGTGGGAATCAAAACACCAGATCGGAGTGGTAACGTTGATGATGTAGTGCTCGGATACGACTCTGCCGAAGAGTACACCAAGGACCAATCGTTTTTCGGATACACTGTTGGTCGATATGCGAACCGAATCGCTAACGCCGCGTTCACGCTTGATGGGAAGAGCTACGCCATCGATAAAAACGAAGGTGCCAACCACCTGCACGGCGGACGAAAAGGTTTCCACACAAAAAATTGGAAGGCGGAGGTATCGTCATCTAACGCTGAGCCTCAGGTTATCTTTTCACTGGTGAGCCCCGATGGAGAAGAGGGCTTTCCGGGGGCAGTTACGGTCTCAACCACCTACACGCTGCACTCAGATAACACACTGCGCATCGACTATCGCGCAACAACCACTGCGCCTACCGTAATCAACCTCACCAATCATGCCTACTTTAACCTCTCAGGCGCAGGCTCAGGGGACATACTCTCTCATGAGTTGCAACTTAATGCAGCGACATACACAGTGACCGACAGCGCTCTCATACCAACTGGCGAGATACGGTCTACTGAAGGCACGTACCTTGATTTTACTACACCGCATGCGGTGGGTGCGCGTCGCAACTTGTGGCCCACCACACTCCCTGGATACGATCACAACTTCGTGGTGCGCGGCACACCTGGACAACTTCGCTCAGCAGCTCTCCTTACCGACCCAAAGAGCGGACGTTCGCTTGAGGTTTCCACTACAGCCCCCGGCATCCAGGTATATTCAGGCATACACCTCAAAGACGTGCGCGGAAAGGACGGGAAAACCTATCAACAATACGGGGGCATCTGCCTTGAAGCACAGAATTTCCCTGATGCGCCCAATAAACCTTCTTTTCCCTCAGCCGTACTGCGGCCAGGGGAGGAGTACAGGGCGAGCATTCTTTATCGATTTGGCACAGTGGGATAAAGAGATATTATTCCTCCCACTCTTTGCCGAGCTTCTGCATCGCTTCAGCGAGTGCTTTATTCTGCTCGGCTGAGAGCCCTTGCTGAGCACCAGCGATCATCTTTCCAAACTCTGGGTTATTCAGCATTTGTGCTGCTTGCTTCGCCTGTTGAGCAGCGATATCCATGTTCATCTTCATGCCGTTCGGCATCACCATATCTCCAGGCTTAAGATCGGGACCACACTCACCTAACCATTTAGCAGCAACTGTTGCCCGACTCTCCTTTTGACCAAAGAGAGGGGGATTGAACGATGTCGTTATAGTACCCGAATACTGCTTTGAGAAATCCCCTGTGAAAATTCCTCGAGAGGTCACAGTCGAGCCAGAAACTGAACATACCGAGTTAGTTTCATACCCTGACCCAGTAGCTTTAAATTCATTCTTAGAACACCCGGATTCGCCCGCCCCGTTAAACTCTGCGGCACGCTTCATCATCTCTTGGTCAGTCTTTTTATCGATGCACTGCTTCATCGATATCCCTTGAGCGCTAATCTCCCAAAGGCCAGGGCGTCTCTCTGGAAAGGTGTCTGCGCTGCAGATAGCGGACAAAGTTAATGTAGAAAAACCTGAAATTACCCACATCGCTACGCGCATATTTTACCCTCCTACATGGTTACAGAAACCCCCCAGCGAGAAGGTTCCTGCGGAAAGAATCTGGTACTGCCAGATCTTGCCGAATGAAGACACGGGTGGCAAGCGTGTTTCAATTTTTTATGGAGACCTGGCAAATAAAGGGGACGCTACCCTCTATCATCTCGAGGACGACCGCGACTCCTTGCGAATAGCTGCCTTCCCGTTTCTTCTGTTTCTTCTGTTCCGGGGCTACTATTTCTCTTAGAAATATCTCCAATCTCAGCACTCTTTCGGCGCCTGTGCGCAACTTACTTACACAACTGTCGAACTGCCACTCTGCAGCTGACTCTTCAGCTGGTCAGGCGCTGGGAGATGTGTTTTCGAGTAGCCCCGGTACAGAATTAAAAAGGCACTAACCACTACATACGCTCAAGCGGCCTCATACCCAGAAGCTTCAGAGCGATAATAAGCACTGAGCGCGCTGCAACGAATAGTGTAAGCCTAGCACAAGCCACTTCACGATCAGCCTCACCAATAATTCGCAGCGTTAAGTACGCTCGCGAAATCGCCTTAGCTACATCGAGAGCATAGTTACATAGGTTGCACGGCTCATAGTCCTGCTCAATCTTCTTTAACACCGCCGGGAAGCGAGACAGCAACGTTGCCAACTCCCATGCCTCTGCCTCCTGCAGCTTCAAGCCACACCCTGAAACATCTGGCACAATGCCTTGCGCCCGAGCTTTCTCTTCCATGCTGTAGAGCCGCGCAACAGCGTAGAGCAGGTATGGGCCAGTGTCGCCCTTAAAATTAAGTGCCTCTTCCCAATTAAAATGGAACTCTTTGATGTTAGTACGACACAGGTAGTTAAAATAAACCGCCCCAATGCCCACCGACTCTGCAACCTGCTCGCTATCAATCCCCTCAGGACGTTTTGAGACCTCTGAATTGTATTGATCAAGAGCACGGTCGTGAGCATCCGTGAGAAGCGCATCAAGCGAGACATCTGCCGAGTCAGTCTTCATCTTACGAGTGCTTATCCCTGGCACGTTACCGAACGGGATGTGGCAGACTTTAGCTGCGACTGGATGCTGCAAGCGCTCAAGGATAGCCTTAAGCTGCTTGAAGTGTAGCGTCTGTGGTGCGCCAACAACGTAGAGGATCTTGTCTGGATGGTACGTCTTCTCGCGATAATCAGCGGTAATTAAGTCTCGTGTAAGGTACAAGGTTCTTCCGTCTTCTGTCAGGAGTCGCGCAAAACCGAGCGGCTCACCGAGATCTACTCCAAGCGCACCGCGGGAAGATTCGAGTATTCCACTCTCGTGCAGGGTCTTCTTACACTCATCAAAGAACTGAAAGTAAAAAGACTCACCAGCCCACGAGTCAAACTCAATACCCATGCGCGCATAGGTCTTTCGATAATACGCTTCAGAAACTTTTAGATTCCACTGCCAAAACTCGGTAGCTTCAGGGTCCCCAGCCTCAAGCCTTTTAAAATACTCGCGCGCCATCTCATTGACGTTTGGCTTGTCGAGGTCTTGACCCGCCTCTTGCGACTTACGCAGCATGTTAGCTTCAACATAACGCTCAACCAGTGCGTTCATGTCCTCGCCGGGTTTGCCCCATATCTGGCACCCTGCATACACAAAGCCAAACTGCGTTCCCCAATCACCAAGGTGGTTTACAGAAGTGGTTTTATACCCGAGGTGTTTAAAAATATTGTAAAGCGAAAAACCTACAATCGTGGCTCGCAGGTGACCGATGTGAAATGGCTTAGAGATGTTGGGGCCAGAGTAATCAATAACAACTGCACCACTTGCGGCTCTACCTCCGAAGTGTTCACCGTCTGAAAATACTTCGCTGACAATTCGAGTAATCTCTGCCGGCCGATCCAGAAAGAAATTAAGGTAGGGCCCAACGGCTTCGCACTTTGAAAAACCACTCGGCAAAGTCAGAGACTCCGCCAACTTCTTCGCGCACTCAGGCGGAGCCATGCCCCACTCTTTGGCCAGCAAGAAGCACGGGAAGGCGAGATCGCCATTTTTAATATCCTTGGTGAGTGCGATGTTTTTTTCGATTACCTCAACTGAGAGGTTACAGACCGCACTAATTGCTTGGGCGAGGGTACTCTTCATATACGATGACTCTCTATAAGTATCAGTAACGTGTAGCAAAAAAAGGGGGTTGGGGGAAGGAAGGCTGAAGCTACGACATGGGTTTGCGGCCGTAAGTCTCGCAGATTGCGCGTGGGCAGCGGCAAAACGTAGCTCGTCAAACCGGATAATTGATTTAGATCGCACTAATCGGGCACTATGAGGCCATGTCCTCCGCGCCGCGAACGCCCAAACACTCCCCCCACCCCCCCGGCCTCCCCCACATAATCGGCAACGAAGCGGCAGAGCGTTTTAGCTACTACGGAATGAAGAGCATTCTGGTCATTGTGATGACTACTACGCTCCTTGGCGCGCACGGAAAACCGGCGCCTATGTCAGAAGACGATGCCATGTTTTGGTTCCATACCTTTACGATGGGGAACTATCTATTTCCGCTCCTTGGCGCACTACTCTCAGATACCGTGTGGGGAAAGTATCGAACGATAATGAGGCTTTCGGTCATCTAC
>JBIIHY010000007.1:0-22423 GCA_044235305.1 Bdellovibrionota bacterium | reverse complement strand
CTTATAGAGCAGTATCGTCACTCGGTCGGAGAGGTGCTTTTGGAGTTACCTGCTGGTACCCTTGAAGCGGGTGAGGCGCCAATAGTGTGTGCTGGTCGTGAGCTGCAAGAAGAGATTGGTATGGCTGCGCGAGAGATAATCCCTCTCGGTGAGCAGCTCCCGGCACCAGGGTTTTGCGATGAGAAGCAGTATCTCTTTTGTGCTCGGAGCCTGTATGAAAGCAAGATGCAGGCAGATGAGGATGAAGAGATCACAACGCTCTGTATGACGCGTGGCGAGATCGAAACGGCCATACTTCAGGGACGCCTCAAGGATGCCAAATCTATATCACTGTTTATGAAGGTACTACTTGCGGGATTACTATAATGGCACCGCTACGGAAAACTGTTAAATCCCTTAATCGTTCATTTCGCCTCGGTCTTGCTGTTGTTACGGTAGTTGTTGGTTTTGCAGTGATGTGGGGAAGCTCGGTAGGTGGGGCTCGTAAGAAAACCGCGTTCAATGAAGTAGCTGCAAAAGCAATCTCAGTTGATGCGACATTTCCTGACCGTTCGCACAATGGAAAGTTTGTTGTAGCGCAGGGGGTGTTGTCATCCGAGGAGCTATTGGGAGATGAGTTTGTTCTTCCTGGAAGGTACCTTGTTTTGCGTCGGCGGGTGGAGATGTACCAATGGCAAGAGAAGAGGGGGCCCTCCGGAATAGATTATGAGCTTGGCTGGTACGAGGGTGAGAATGACTCGTTCAAGTTTGAAGTTCAGGCTGGACATGAGAATCCTTTGTTGAAGATTCAACCAGAGAGCAAACGCGTATCTGTTGCTCGCTTCGGTTCTTTTGATGGTACGGCTATTATTGATGCGATTGGCACCTTGACTCCCCTACAGCTCGAGCCCGCAGTGCTTAGCGATAAAGCGCTTGAGACGAGTGACAATAAGATTATCGTGCGTCGGTCGTTGAGAGGTGGTGATTCCTATGCGCTTGGTGATATGCGGCTGTCATATGAAGTGCTGCCTATGGGAGAGTACACGGTTGCTAGCATTCAAGATAATGAACGTATGCTGCTGGGAAGTAACCCGCATGATGGCACCATGATCGCACAGGGGAAGATATCTGTTCAGGATTTATTTGAAGAGGGTGCTACCCAAGCAGAGCGTGGTTTCGGGTCGCTGTTGCTAGTTGGCGCATTTGTTCTTTTCGTGGGACTTGTATCACTGCTCAGTCCACTTGCCCCTACGCTTGATTTAAGACCCACCGTTAATGTGCGTGGTGGCGTGGGGGTCGTCTTTCTTAGCTTTGCGATAACTGCTGTTGTTGCGAGCGTATTTGGATTACTTGCCTTTGTAGGCTAGTGACTAATGAATTTGACGCTTACCTGGGTCGTCATCTTTATCGCTTTGTGTTCCTCTTACTATGTGGAGCCCGCGCTTAGCTTTGAGACGGCGGAGCTTCCAGTTGTAATACAGCAGCTCAATCCGCCGCTTGATGTCAATGTTTCCTCTCTTGAGCACATACCCATAGGTAAGACCGGCAGCTAGAAGCTCCGGCAGGACGAATATAAACTCCCCGAATACCGCTGACAGCAGCACAAAGCCAAGTCCGAGGAGAGCAAAGGATCGCCCTGAAACGGGATTTCCCCAAAACTGCAACATCTGGCCCGATCGGGCTGCTATAAGTCCAAACGCTATCCACACCGCGGTTACGACGGATCTACTTCCGGGGTAGGGGAGATCTGGAAGAGTGGAAAAAAACAAGAACACTGGAAGTGTAAGAAGCTCGGCGATGAGTGGAATCGCCAGAGCCAGGGTCAAAAATCGTTGCCGTCCTACTTGTGATTCGAGCGCGCCGCCGATGCTGTAGATAATTAGTCCCCCAAAGACGACCTCAAGGGGACTACTGGAAATAAAGAGAGCCGTGATAGGGCGCCATACTTCAAATCCGAGAGCGGTCGATATAGGTCGGAATGAGAACAGATCAAGGCCCGTATTCCTCAGTAAAGCCTGGACAATCGAAAGCACTACCATTCCAAAGGTTAGTTTGTGGGCGTTGGAGCGCATCGATAGCTGGCGAGTAAATGAGGTAATCATAGCGAGTTCCGTAGGTAAGCGCGGCAAAGCGTATAGCTGCTCCACCACCGTTCTATACGTCCGTAAATCTTTGAGTCTTTAGTCTTCTTCTAGCCTAGCACATGGCCAGAGGCCACCAAAAGCGGCTGTCGGTAAACTGGCCTTAAGTTGCGCAGACGGTATGTCGATACCCCACCTATGATTTTAGATGCGCGTGGAATAATAATTGATAATCGACCTGAGAGAGCGGCCGAGCTCAAGCAGCGTCTTGGGTCAGTCATAACCTTCTCGGACTACCTCTCCGTGCGGTCCCCTCGAGAGGGAATGGAGGTCCTAGCAGAGCAGTACTTTGAGGTGTGTTTCATCTCAGCTGAGTTTACCTCTGAGGATGTTAATTCTTTACTTTTCGATCTATCACGTCTCAAACAGGAGAGTCCTGTTGTTGTGGTCCAGGTCAGGGATGATCTGCGCGCAAATGAAGTCCGTGAAGATCTGGCCGGGTCGCGCTTCGCCACAGTTATCACAAGGCACATAACAGAACAGGATAGCGTTGCATTGCTGAGAGTCCTGAATCAGCTTGTGCAGAAGCGAGAGGTCAAACGGCGGTGTCAGGAAAGTTACGTGATGATGGATCTGGCTCTGCGAGAGATAGATCGAGTTGCTAAGGATATCAAGCGCGGTAAAAAGCGTAAGCTCACCCGTAGTGCTTTCGTCTCGTCTTTGCAGGAGTGCATCGAGTTCAATCCAGCGGTTTTGGAGAGCTATTTTGACCAGCTAGAAAAACAGCTCGAGAAAAGCGTTCCAGCAAAAGATGTAACCGTTATCATTCCGCAACGGCTCTTTGATTTGGATTTACCCGGACTCTCTAACGGAACGTACGAGGGGCAGAGTTTGCGAGTGTGGGAGATGTTGGCGCAGAAGTTTGGTGTTCCGAAGGGCTCACAATTCTAGGGTCATTCGACCGGGTGCAGAAAATTTCAAGAGGATATGTCTGATGATACGCGCTCAAGAAAATCTTTCATGATGTCAAAGCCGTAAATCGAAGTGAGTAAGTGTGAGCTAGGTTTGATGCATGGGGTCGAGTCCAGTAACTCTCGTGAGACTGGCCTTCTTGATTCAATCACTATTCGGACAGCACATGCGTTTTCATTGCAATCAACGAGCAGTGATTCGGTGACCTGAGGTGCAGCGCCAAGGCTTGCGAAGGTTCTGACAGGGCGGAAGTGCTCACATCCGAATCGAAAAAAAGTAGGTTGTACGGGTGCCGCTGCTCCAAGTAGTCGTAGCGGCAACCATGCAGGAACGGTGTGGGATCTGTTGTTTCGAACCGAATAGAGGATACTGCCGCTATCGTTAAACCCTTCAAAGTGGGATGAGCAGGCTACATCAAACGGCTCCCATTCAAAGTCACTGACATCATCTCCCCGGGCTATCCGGCCACCAACTCGTAGCACCTCATCCTGGAGCGGTTGCGGTAATTCCGGCAGCAAGCACTCCCCGGAGTCGCGACCCTTGATATCTGACGGGTGCGTGTGTGTCGAAGGATTGTAG
The DNA here is from genome assembly GCA_044235305.1 of Bdellovibrionota bacterium. Taxonomy (GTDB): domain Bacteria; phylum Bdellovibrionota_C; class UBA2361; order UBA2361; family OMII01; genus OMII01. The sequence goes on along the minus strand of JBIIHY010000007.1, from coordinate 18,812 downwards.
ATGATGGGAAGGATGATTTGAACAAATCCGTTGATGACCCTTGATAGCGATATCAGATCGCTATGCAAAGCGACGTCGTATGTAGTTGTGTAGCGACCGAGTAACCACTGCCGCTGGACCGAGCACGATGAAGATGATGTAGCTTTTGCCATAATCAGAGCCGGCTGGGTCTACTTTACGCGTGATACACTCTTGTTTAGAGGCTTTGGGTTAGACTTACAGAAAGCACGCGAGGGAGCACTGCGGAGAAGAATACAGCACGGAGCCCATCCCTGCCTAGTGCGTTAAAAGACTGACTGCGCGTCTTGTTGGGTTTTGTTGCCAGTCGTGGGATCCAAGCGCCTGTCTAGGTCTGCACGGTACCATTTGGTCGACGTAAAGGGTGAATGTGCAGCATAGAAAGAGGGTAGTCAAAGGAGTTGAATAAGGATAGTTTAAAGCTGTTTGTAGGGATCATTATTATGAAAAATTCACCTCTCCAACGCGCCTCCTTAAGCTTTATGGCTTCGATGATGCTCATATCCAGCACTGTTACAGGGTGTTCTCTCTTTTCTCCGCACTATGAGGACATTACGGTTTACTCGTCTGAGCCAGCCGCGGAAATATTTATCAACGGGGAATTGGTGGGTAAGGGTAGGGGAACAAAGTCTGTTCCTCGAGATCAAGATGTTACAGTTATGGCCAAGCTTGCAGGTTACCAACCAGCAACTGAGCAAATACGTCCTCGTTTTTCAACCACTGGAGTGCTGGACATGGTGGGAGGTCTCTTAATCCTCGTGCCGTTCTTGGGGGCGCTTTCCCCAGGGTTCTGGCAGCACGAACAGACTCAAGTCACCTTGGCTCTGACTAAAGAGTAGTCAGACTATTGAATCATACCTTTCTAGACGTGTCCGGAGTGAGCATCGTTTGAACGCTTTGCAGGCATGCTTCAGCCATGGATTGGCTTAAACTTCGCACCGTTACCGGAACGCTGGTGTCTCTACCACCCGCTAGCGAGAGTAATTGAAAGATTCCATCCTTTCCGTTGTCTCCGGTTGTGGTTCTGGGGTCTACCCCGTACCCGTTAATCTTGAATTCAAGCTCGACCCCGCGTGCTGCTGGGGCAACAGTCATTTAAAGCTTTTCTAGGTCCTTAGCTATGCTAAGGCCCAGCCCCGACGGAGCCGTTATCCTAAATATCCGCTCTGCCTCGTTGGCGCATGTGGCAGCGTGCCTGGCTGGTGGGGAGGTCAATCAGAACCACTGCGCGTTGTCTTCATCAGTGCAGATCAGAATTGATCTAGCTTCATTTTAGAATAGGTCAGAAGTCCTACAAAGAATTCAGAAACAACACGCAACTTCTCATGCTAGGGTCCGAATCCTTCAGAGTCTGTTGTGAAAATGTGCGTGGTGCTCAGCAAAAAAAGCAAAAGCACAGCGCGTGAATTAAACAAACTGTCTCAAGGAGCCTTTGCATGATCGAACTCGGGTTGGTTGACTTGAGTGCTGATAGTCGGCGCAAACTCTCTACCCTTGTAGAGAGGTGGGCGTGGAGTGGCCCGGACAAGCGGGTCTCGCTTCCGCGACTATCAATTACCCTCCTTGCACCGGAGGAGATACGATTTCACGGTTCACTCGACGTGTGCATCGTGGGGCCAGAAATCCTAGCGTGTGACGCCGCTTGTATTTCAACGATTAGGCCGCATATACCAGGTAAAATACTGCTGTGTGTTCTCGATTCAGAGACGTATTCGTTTGGCATGGTTGAACAGCTCGGACGACTTGGCGTAGACGATGTGCTACTCGATACAGCTTCGTCTGATGAGTTTTTTCGGCGTCTCTTGCTGTTGCAGCGTAGGGTAGGTGAGAAAAAGAGAGGCCGGTTGCACTTTGTGACCTCTGCTCGTGGAGGAGTTGGCGTTTCGCTCGTTGCAGCAGCGCTGGCAGAAGGTCTAGTGAAAAATGAAAAGCGTGTCTGCATCGTTGATTGTGATGCGTTTTCACAAGATCTAACGCGCTTTCTCCAGGTGAGACCGTTTCTTAACGAGCCGCTAAAACTCTTAATCGATCAGCAGCGCGTTCTCACTTCAGAAACGCTTGCTGAGTGTATCCGACCAGTGTGGAGCGAAGGTTCAGGGACATTGTCGTGTGTTCCACCGCCTGTTGCTCCAGACGCTTCGATATTTGCTCCGCCCCAAGCCGGGCGTGCGCTCGCAGCAGTGCTCGATGCATTGCGTTTGCAATTTGATGAGGTAGTAGTCGATGCCTCAGCACTGTTGCGGGTAACGCAGCAAGCTCTTGTCGGAATTGCTGACAACGTACACTTTGTGATGAATCGCGACGCATCCGGCGCTTACGCTAACCGTCAGGCACTTGCGCTTTTAAGCGGAGCGCTGGCCCTTGATTCAAAACTTACCGTGCTGATTAACCACACCGGCAGCTCCGCTGCACCGCTTGAGATGCTTAAGCGCGAGGTGGTGTGTGTTCCGGGGCGAGAGATTGGAGCGATTGCACTTCCCTTCTCGCCGAAAGCTGCCCGCTGGGCGTGCTCTGGCCGCACTGCATATCACGATCTTCGACGACACCTCCGTCCCCTTGTTGAATTAAGCGACTCGGTATCCGCTGGATTCGTGCGCACAGCCAGTGAGTGGTTGCGCGCACGTTTCCGGAGAGTGAAGCCACAGGAGAAGCTGGCACAGGACGGGGTGTATCGAGGAGATGGTGAGCGGCAAGGCTACAGTGGAGAAGCGCGCTTGTCAGCGCGTTCCACCGCAGCACCTTCGCCTATCCGTGGGTTTTTAGAGGGTTCGTTACACGATGAGAAGCTAGTGTCCAAGCCGGTTATGCTTGGGCGGTAGTCAAGAAAACTGAAGCGAAAAACCATAAAGGAGAACGTACATGGAAACAGAGAGCAAGGCAGCTAAGGCTACATCAGTAAAGCGCGTTAATGGACGACGTCAACGTGGATACACTTTGCTTGAGTATTGTGCGGGGGCTGCGGTTGTGGCGGCAACATTGGGAGTAGTGCTTACAAGCATGAAGGGCAGTTTCGATAAATTCACCATGGGCCTGAATACTTGGGCTACAGCGAAATCAGCTATACCCACCAACTAGCCCAGGAGTCACCCGTGGTAGCTCACATCTCATCTCCGCACATTCGTAGATACCTGCCAGTCGGTTCTCTCTTTGGCCTCGTTGCGATCGCAACGGGAGTTGCAGGGCTAGCATATCTAGCAGGGTCAAGCAGTGTAAAGGTGCCCGATCCAGTTGAGCGATCACGGGTGTTCGTCCCAGAATTCAATGCAGTTGATATCCCCGTGCCAGAGAAACCCGTACCAGCGGGGGTCGCTGTTCGCGAGATAGCGGTACGCATGGAGAAGTTCCCTGAGCACCAGCTTCCGCGCGGGGTAGTACGCGACCTCTCTCGCGTGAGGGATATGGTTGTCATGGCACCGCTTCCCGGGGGACTTCCCTTGATAGACGCCAACCTGGCAGCGCCTGAGGAGATAGCAAATCCTGTCAGTGGGCGCATTCCGCAGGGGATGCGAGCTATGACAGTGCGGGTGGATGCAACCTCAGCGGTTGAAGGGTGGGCGCGTAGTGGCTCGGTGGTGGATGTGCTTCTGGTTGAGAAGGATCGCACGACGGTAGTTGCAGAGCAGGTAAAGGTTATCTCAACCGAACGCTCGCTCTCTCCCGTTGATGAAGGTGGGAAGGCTCCAATCCCTAACACGGTCACTATCCTGGTTACCCAGGAGCAGTGTTTGGCGGTCAATACTGCTGTTCCGCTGGGTAAGATAGCACTTGTTTTGCGCAGTAATCGCGATAGTGAGGGGTGGCGCTCAACGCGCTTCTCGGCGCAGGAATTAAACGGTGGCGGTAAAGGGATCGATCAATCGCGTGTTCAAGGAGTCGCGTGGTTTGGTAGTGGCACAGAGCGCAAAAAATTTGCGCTTGTTGATGGTGCCTGGATCCCTGCTGCTGCTGAAGCTGTTCGTGGAGGAGTACGGTAACGTATGCACGCTGAGAGTATCTCTTCTCTAAATCCAATCTTAGCACACGTGCTCGATGAAGTGCGGCGCATATCGAGTATGCGAGAGGATGGGGCTGGAACAGGCACTGATGCCCAGTCATTTGACGTTAGGGGAGCAGTTGTTGAAGCCGCTGCGCGGCTCGGGGTGCAGCTTTCAAGCTTTGAGCGCGATGAAGTCATAAGCCACCTCGATTCAGATGTACGCTCGTTTGGTGTCTTGCAGCCGTTGATCGATGACCCGCGGGTCTCTGATATCATCGTATCGAGCTTCTCTAAAATTGCAGTTCAAGAGGGCCGCCGTAGTATCCGGACTCAGCGTCGTTTCGCTGATAGAAAGAGCTATGAAGCGTTTGTTGAGAGGCTTCTGCAGCGTGCCGGCACCTCGTACTCAACCAAGCAGCCGATAGCTGATGGTATGATAGGATCGCTTGTGCGTATTCATGCGGTGCATCCATCGATCTGTGACGAGGGACCATATCTTACCATTCGAATAAATCGGTTTAGTTCGGTTGCAACGCGCGACCTGCTCTCGTGTGGGCTGGCACCACAGGCAGTGCTCTCGTATTTGGAGCGCGTTGTCCAGATTGGACGGACACTTTTGGTGGTAGGTGAGGTGGGAACTGGAAAGACAACGCTCTCACGCGCCCTTGCTGGAACGATCCCGCACGATGAATCGGTGCTCGTGATAGAAGATACCCCTGAGATACGGCTCGATCATCCGCATGTTCGCTACATGACAACCCGCGCAGAGAACCTAGAAGGCGCAGGCAAGGTTTCGCCAGCTCAATGTATACGCGCTGGGATGCGTATGGCGATGAACCGCATCATCTTTGGTGAGATCCGTGATGCCGAAGCAGCAGAGGCGTTTGTTGATGTGTGTGCGTCGGGACATCCCGGACTATCCACAATTCACGGTCGAAGTGCGGCAGACGCAGTCACTCGTTTAGAGCTCTTTCTCTCACGCGCGCAACGGTCGGCCGATAAGTCGATGCTGGGCGTCCAGGTTGCTACCGCGGTGCAGGTGGTAGTTGTTGTTGACGTGTGTAAAGTGACCAAGGCGCGCCGCATTATGGAGGTGCGCGAGCTTGGGCCAGTTGCAGACGGGGTGCTTAGACAGCGCGAGATATTCTCGTACCGCGTCACTAAGGGTCAACCTGTGTGGCACGTCGGAACTAAGGTGAGCGCATTTCGCGATAAGCTTGAGGCAGAGCCCGGAGCGTTTGTGCTGTCAGCCCTTCCTGATGTTTTAGAGTTGCCGCTTTCAATCTCCTACCGTGAGGCGGCAGTAAGCGTGGGGAGACAGTAAGGTATGTTCGCTTCCTTGCACGCGCGGAGCACCTTTCGGCAACTACTTTCACCGTATGTAGTTGAGCCTTCATCTGCTACAAACGAGCGCTTGCCAGGAGCGCGTTTGCTTCAGCTCGGCGCTCTGAGGTCGTTGTCACAGCTCGGCGTGCGCAAGGTAGCCGCTGTAGCTGGTGTTGCCCTAGGACTCGGTGTAGTTGTGCGCCCGCTATACGGGGTAGCGGCAGGAGTTGTCCTCTCTGTGGTGCTGCACAGTGCAGCTCGACGCAAGGAGCGGCAGCGGTGTAGCCACCTTGAGCGAGACCTTCCAACCCTCCTGACTTCGGTTGCGTCGTCGGTGAGGGCAGGTATCGACCCGCTGGTGGCTGTTGCCGCGGCGAAGGATTTCTTCCCGGTCGGTTCAGAGATGCAGCGCGAGTTGGTAAGCTTTTCTCAGGCGCTCTCAGCCGGGGGCGATGAATACGAGACTATTGAAGCGTTCATGCAGGGCGTACATTCGCCTGAGGCAGACCTCTTTAAGCGCTGCCTTACTATGTCACGAAGACACGGGGCTTCATTGGCTGAGCCGCTGCACCGCATAACTAAAGTTATCCGGCAACGACACTCCTTTAGGCGTAAGACAGGTGCCGCGCTAGCGATGCACAGACTCTCAGCGTTTGGAATCGCGCTTTGTGCTGCGGCGATTGCTCTTATTCAATTTATCACTAACGCATCCGCTGTACGGGGTGCGCTCACTGATTCAGTCGGTCGCACACTACTCAGTATCGGTGCCTGTTTGATAGCCCTGGGCGTTTTCTGGATGACCAGAATGGGTCGGGAGGAACGGCTATGATAGTTGCGAGCGCTCTCTTTATTCTGCTCTGCATAGCAGGCACGGTGATGATGGTGCGCACTCACCGCTTCAATCGCGATCTGCTCATCGCTGAAGCGGTGCAGTGTGAGAGCGCGCCGGGGAGTGAGAGCCGTAAAACTAGCCAGCGGCTTGAGTTGCAGAAAAACCGTGCGCTTTTTTGGCTGGCGGGAGCTGCCGTTGGGTTATCTCTTCAGCTTCTCCTATCTGGAAAATCAGGGGGGATAAATCCAGCTCCCCTTTTAAGCGGAGCTTTGATTGCAGAGTTCTTCTGGCAGAGGCGACAGCGGGCCGCAAAGAGGAAGTACGTCCGGCAGTTAGAATTTTATCTGCCAACAGTTATGGAGCGTGTTGTTATGGCCGTTGGTGCAGGATTCGATATCCTTCCAGCGCTAACCGAAGCTGCGCGCGACGCACACGACCCGGTGTCGCGTCTCTTGCAAAAAGTGACAACATATATGAACGCAGGCCTTGGCCTTGAAGATTCCCTCAAGGCCGCGATGGGAGCAGTGGAGTGCCCAGTTATCAAGCACGCATGCGTACATCTTGCCTTGGCATACCGCCAGGGGGGTGAGCTCGTGCGCCCTCTACGTGAGCTGGGAGACTCAACGCAAGCTTACTATCAAGAGAGCGTTGAAGAGGAGATAGCAAAGCTTCCGGTAAAGGCTGTAATGCCGTTGGTGTTGACCTTCGCAGGGTTACTGCTCTGTTTTCTCACAGTGCCGATTATTCAACTTGGCTCGCTTAGCTCAAAGGTGGCGTATGAATCAGAGTAGTCGCGGCGCAACATCACTTCTCTTTGTGGCGTTGGTGTTGCCTTTCATCGCGCTTGGACTTTCGCTCGTTGTGGAGGTATCGGAGTACTTTAATTCGCTGCGCAAGGTGCAGGAGATTCTAGACAGCGAATGTCGGATGGGACTGACGCGGCTTCGGAGCGAGAGCGAGGTAAAGAGAGCAGTTGAGTCGCAGGTACGGTCGCGCCGCATTGATGCCTCTGTTGATTCCATACTGTGGGCCTCAGGAGGAGAGACTATCGATCTAACCCTGGTTGGGAAGTATCAGGGCCGGATTTTTCTGTCTCTACTGCGGGATCTCTTCGGGAGTGACGCGGTAGCTTTTCCATTTAATGTGTCAGCGTCGATGCGCGCTCCGAAGGCTGCCGCGCTAGTATTGCTTGAGAGTCCCTCGTCTGATGCAGCTATTAAGGCGTTTGGTGAGGGCATCTCGGCAGAGCTTAAAGCTGCTCGTTCCGTAGAGCCGCAATTAGAGTCTTTTGAGGGTAACGCCGCGCAACAGCAACTGAACCGCCTATCGCTGCTTGATCAGATTCTTAGCATCACAACTGAGAAGGTCTTAGCCAAGGGAGCTGAGCTTCCATCAGTAACGGTAGTGCTCAGAGACGAGCTGTATCAGTCAGGGTTTGGTGAGGAGCTGCTTGAGGCGCTCAATGGTGAGGCGGTCAATCAAAAAAAGCGCCTGCGTATCCTTATGGCCATCGTTGGCTCGAGTGAACCGCGCGAAGAGAAGCGAGATAAATCCGGCTCAGAGCAGCACCTGCTCTTTGTAACGGAGCGCGACCTAAATGACCCGCAGTTTCTGCACGCCGTAGCGCGCATGATTATCGGAAGGGCGGTGATACAACGGTAGGAGTAAAGGGAGCGTAGTTATGAGCATCGGCAGATCAAAAGGGATAGCGTTGCTTGAAGCTTTACTCGGAGCAAGTATCGCTCTACCGATTGCACTATCGGCGTTGGTAATTATGGCATTTGTTCACGACTCGGGCACCGTACAGCCGATTCCTGAAGCGATTCTAGCGGGACAGATTGAGTCGGTAATGAGCTGGACTCCTGACCCTGTCGGTAGTGGTGTCAGGGTTGATACGCGAAGTATCGAAGGGCAGCTTGGTAATTTTGTTGCGCAAGGAGTCAAAGCTGTTCAATCAGGCGCGCTACGGCTTACAAAGATCTCGGCTAAAGCCTGCTATTGGGTGCACCGCGTTGATCCCTCCTCAGGAGAGGTAGCACGAGAACATACTACCAGTTGTCTCACACAGGGTGCACGTGGCGCGGAGCTTAACCTTGAGGGCGAACATGCTGTACAGCTTGCACACACGCGCGGGATACCGCTGCTTGCTGGCGATAGTGACAGCGGTTTTCTGGGAGAGGTTGTGCTGTGGGGCGTTGCTGTTGGAGGAGAATTTAGCGGGCTACCGATGTTATTTGATGGTGCGCTCATTGCGCGAGCAGCAGTAGAGGTACCGAGGAGAGAGGTGACATTATGAGAAAGATACTAAAACTGTGGAGTCGTATGGGGAAGCGTGCCCGAGGCGGAGTTGCACGCGGTGTTCCGTCACTGGTGCACGGGATATCTCAGGTCGCATCACATCGGGTGCTGCGAGATATTATCGCATCAAGTAACGACCGCAGGCAGTGGGGAGTCCTTGCGGCAGCGTGGATGGGGATCTCTGAACGCGAATTTATGCGGCGCGTGGCAGAGCAGCTTGGAGTTGAGCTGCAAGAGACCGTCCCCGTGCCCGATCTCTCGTGTTTCGGAGAGAAGGCAGCGGAGGTGCTGCGAGCACTCCGTAACGTTGGTGCTGTTCCACTTATGGAGGGACACCAGCTTGTTGGGTTTGCAGCGATCGATCCGGCTGAGGTTTCAACGCTAGCGTTCTACGACGGCTCTCAGCAGGTATCTCTTGCATCCTGGTCAGAGGTAAGCAAAGCGCTCGAGGCATGTGAAAGCCTCTTGGGAGAAGTTGAAGCGACGCGACATCAAGAGCACCGGCATGCGCGTGAAGCGTTGTGTCTTCGTGTTTGTGAGCTGCTATTTAGTGAAGCACAGGCGCATGGGGCATCAGCTCTTGATATTGTAGCCTCACAGCAAGGAGGTGAATACCGCTTCGTTTCATCGAGTGGACAAACAGCCACTGGAGCGATTCATGCCGGAGCCGCTCCAGAAGTGATGAATTTCCTCTGTTCACGCCCGGGAAACATCGTCCACAGCGGTCGTGTCGGACCAGCCATGGTGCGCATGCTAGGGGGGCCTTCACACCTGCGGTTGTCGTGGGGGAAAGCTGTGGCGAGTGACGAGCGGCCGTCAGCGGCGCTGCCTGCTCCGCAGGAAGAGTTAAATAAGCCTTCAGTTGTAGCACTCAAGGAGGTTGTAGCGAGTGCTTCTCCTATGGCTCCATCGATCCTGGTAGTTGATGACAACCTGATGTTTGGCCGCGTGCTTGAGAAGCTTCTCAAGCGTGAGGGTTTCGAGCCTAGCTTTGCTTCCAACGGAGCTGAGGCGTATGAACGGCTTACACACAGCGCACACATTCTTCCGCGAGTGATAGTGTGTGACCTGCACATGCCGGTCATGAACGGAAAGGAGTTCCTCGCGCGGCTCAGAGCGGATGCGCGCTTTAGTGCCGTCCCAGTTGTTATGCTTACGTCTGATGACGATATCGAGGCTGAAGTTGGGTTGCTTGAAAGTGGAGCTGATGCATTCGTTTCAAAGTCTAAAGACCCGCGTGTGTTGTGCGCGCAGATTCGTAAGTTTGTTCGGCGGTCAGAGCTGCAAGAGGCTGCATGAGGGCAGAGGTTTTACTCGCCTTGAATCGTAGTTTCGCTCACTGTTGTGAGTCTGGTATGCCCTCTTTGCAGCGCCTGTTGGCTAGCCTCGCTCAGGAGATTCTATTGCTGGTGGCGCCTGAGGTGGTAGGAGTGGCAGCTCTCGTGACAGTCGATACGGGGCGTCCTATCGTAGGTCAGGCCCGTCACGGTGTGTGTCTATCCGAGGAGTCGCTGGTGTGGCTCTCTGAGAGCTGTAGGAATAGAAAAAACGCACTCGTGGTAAAAGATCATTCCCTTGAGCCCCTAACATACACCGCAGCAGCTCTGCGCACTTCCGTAGTTGTTCAGCTTGCGGCTCGTGTGGGGAAGGGGAAGGAAAAGCGGGTGCTGCTCTGGTTTGGAAGCGATTCAGTGGTAACGACGCGAGAGCTAGAGAAATTGCAGCGCGTAGCTTCAGCTGTAAGCGAGTGGATAGAATCAAGTGTGCACACTATCGAGACGGTGCTTGCGATAGGTGCGCTACGGGGAGAGTACGAGACCTATCGGAATGAGGTGATCTCGTGTGCGCACGATATACGTGCGGCGCTCGGCGCACTTAGGTATAGACGTTCCCTGACGGAGCCTGGAGAGATCGGACGGAGTGAGGATGAGGTTGATCTCGCCTACATCGAGTCGCTTCTAGCGCGCTTTGGCCCAAAGGGGCGGAGCGTTGAAGAGATTCAGCAGGTAACATGTGCGAGCGTCTATCAACTTGTAGAGCGGGTAGTCGAGCGTTGGAAAGCGTCTGCACAAAGGAGCGGAGTTCGCTTGATTGCTACCTGCACTGCACGCGACACGCATGTGTCGATTGACCCAATCGAATTAGAGCGTGCGCTAACTAATGTAATCGGCAACGCCATTAAACACTCGCAGGGGAGTGAAGTCAGGATTGAAACGCAACGGGTGCAGAGTGAACTGCTGGTGCATGTGCTCGATAACGGGCGGGGATTTCCGGTGAATGTTCTAAACGCTTTGCGTAGTCGCACGCAGCAACTTCAACCTTCCGGTACCGGCTGGGGAGTTGGACTGAAAAGCACCAAGGACCGATTGGATGCCGCTGGCGGTTCGTTAGTGGTGTCATCGAGGGATAGTGGTGGCAGTGTAGTAACCCTTTCACTCCCGATTGTCGCATACGAGACCGTAGAGGATTCTCCGCTTTTACAGCTACAAGAGTCGAGTGCGCACGGCTTATATAGTAATACTAGCAATCATCGCGGCGATGTATGGTTAGTTGATGATGATAAAGAGCACAGTGAATCGCTCGGGCGCGTTGTCGCTCGATATGGGATATCTACGCGGAGCTTCTCTTCACTGGCTGACGTGATGAAAGAGCTCGAGTGCGCTCACCCGGCTTCAATCATATGTGATATCAATATGCCAGATGGGGGAGGTAAGGAATTGCTATCTCGACTAGGGGCCTCGCACCACTCTATCCCCATTGCAATTATGAGTGGTGAGTCTGATGAAACGCGGCTGTACCGTTTGGCGGCAGCAGGAGCGCAGGCCTTCTTTTCAAAACCAGTAGACATCGAACCATTAGTTGAATGGGTGCTTGAATGCGCTTGTAGCGCTGAGCGAGCGGCTTCGTAGGCTTCTTTCTACCTACACCTTCGGGGCAAGGGAGGTATCGATCGGATCTCCAAGCAGGGGAGGAAGCTCTGGGTGATACTGTCTGCCACCCTGCGACGGTATGAGCTGCTGTTTTGAGTTTTGAATATCTTTCTGTAAGTGCATCAAAGCGTCGAGTACGGTCTCTGGTCGCGGAGGACAGCCAGGGATGTACATGTCTACGGGGATAATTTTGTCGATACCAGCAACGGTTGTGTAGTTATCGTAAAATCCACCAGAGGAGGCGCAGGCTCCGAAAGCGATCACCCATTTCGGCTCAGCCATCTGCTCGTACACGCGCAAGAGTACAGGGGCGAGCTTGTGGTTAACCGTTCCTACAACCCAGAGGAGGTCGGACTGGCGTGGGGTGAATCGTGGAAGCGCAGCCCCGAATCGGTCAGTGTCGTAGTGAGAGCAGTTCACCGACATGAACTCCATTCCGCAGCACGCCGTTACGAACGGGTAAGAGAAGAGCGAGTACTTTCGTGCCCACGCGATAGCGTGTTCAAGCTTTGTGGTGAAAAATCCAGACTGATCAGGAGATTGCATATCTTTTTGTGTCCTTTGGTAACCTAGCTATTGTCCATCACTGGAGGCTAGCGATCAAGGGACGGTTTTGGGGTGAGTGCGAAAAAAATCCCTCATGGGCACCTTTTTCACCACCTACCTAGCCCACATTTTGCATGAAGCCAGCTACTGCGAGCGTCGATAGTGGCGCTTTTGCGGCCCTAAAATCGATTTTTGAGTTCGCCCGTTGGGCCCGAAAAATCACAATTCTCGACCCTCTCGCTACGCAGTTTCATGCAAAAAGCGGGCTAGCGCTGCAAAAACAATGCGGTATATAAACTACTGGCTTAAAACATGCCGTACACCATGAACACCGCCCCGTCCATGACCCCCCAGCAACGTATGTTGACCGATACAAAAAGGTCGGGTCTGGCTGCGTACCGTACTCTAGCGGTTGGGGAAACATCGCTTCTTCATTTTTTGGGCTATGAGGTGGCTACCTTGCTCTTCAGTAACCTGCCCGGGTTGCCTGGATTTGCGGCCAGGGCGGTTGTGTATCCATGGTTGTTTAAAGCGTGTGGAAAACGACCAGCGATAGGGCGCGGGGCTGTTATCCGTGTTCCCAGCCAGATCGCTCTTGGAAATGGTGTTCTCATCGATGACTACGCGTCGCTTGATGTGCGCGGAGAAGATGCCTCGATTACGATTCACGATCGCGTGAGCGTAGGTCGCTTGACTACTATTGCCGCTAAACACGGAGACATCGAGCTTGGTGCTGGCTGTAATATCGGCTCATATTGCCGCGTAGCAACGAACTCTAAGGTTTCAATCGGTGAAAGTGTTCTCGTTGGAGCGTATTGCTACATCGGGCCTGGCAATCACACTGAGGGTGGTGAGGGACAATCTTTGATCGAGCAACCGATGGATATTCGGGGCGGCGTCACTATTGGAGAGCACAGTTGGTTGGGTGCGCGTGTCACTGTTCTTGATGGGGTAAAGATCGGCAAGCACGCCATCATCGGCGCGCACTCGTTAGTCAAAGATGATGTACCTGATTGGGGCGTTGCAGTTGGATGTCCGGCTCGTGTGATAAAGATAAGAAAAGAGTAGCCATCGCTTTAGCTTAGGCGACGTTTTCACGCGCTTAAGCAACGCAGAATAGATAGAGCTGCATAACTCACTCCGTTACTGTAAAACGGTGCGAGGTGTTATGGGTGCAGGTGTGTTGTGTACTAGAGCGAGTAGAAGTGGTACCGCTACTGGAATGGGAGAGCTGAGAGCCCCAGCAGAGGTTGATGTTGCCGTGACTCATCAAATTCCACTCGATAAATTAGAGAAATTCGCTTCTACTATGCGGGAGATCTCTGAGGTCCTTGTAGATTTAAATCAGCCCTTGGCGCTGGCAAGGAGTGGTCAGCGATCAATTGTGGAGGCAAAATACTCATATTGCTGGGGTGAATTCAAACATGCCCTTGGAGACCAAAAAGACCAGATTGCAGAATCAAAAGGCATCCTTCGTTCTCAGGGATGTGAGCAGTTTTTTTTGCAGGCTATTGAAACTATTGTTAGAGCGCCGTGGCCTTTTACTCTGCGACAACAGGAGGACCGACTTGAGCGGTTCAATCTGGCGCTCCGGTGGGCAGTGCACCTTTCACCTGGAGATGCCGACGCAACCTACCAGACGGTTGATCTCTTGACCGACGTCCGAAAAAGCTTGTGTCCGTTGCGTCTTGTTAATGCTTACCAAGCCTTCAAAGCCAGGGATGGTGAACGCTAGGCCAGCGCGTCAAAACATCTCCCTGCCGTGAAAGCGGTTCTTGGATCACACCAACGCCATCGCCCGCCTTTCGCCGATCAACATAAACGAGGTATAGTGTCGCTCGTTCGTACGCATATTCGACACGCAACCTCATGAGACGTCCACTCATTATTATTTTTACTCTCCTATGTGCGGCCTCCGCCTGGACGGGGTACTCACTTTTTTGGGGACGTGAAAAGCGCTTCCCAACTCTCACCCCAGGTCTCTATTTCGGGTCAGTACGCCTGGCTGAGGGAAGACGCATCTTGCCCTGGATAATCGAGCGTAGGGAGGGGGAAAGTGAGGTAACAGTTGTTGTTGGTGATCCCCGCTATGCCGCCCAACGTGTGCCCCTAACAGATGTTTCTGGAGTTAATCGGGCCCCTCTTCTCGTTACGGGTGAAGAGTCTCGCCTGCGCTGTTCAGGGCGAGATGGTGATGGCGAGGAACTTGAAGGAGCATGTGCCGACGTTATGAGTGGCGAGAAGGGAACCTGGAGCTTAAAGCGGGCAGCTTTGGTTGGTTCAGTGTCCGAGGAGCTACGCGCGGAGCTGCTTTCGTGGGCTGAGATTAGAAGGGAGCTTGACCGCACTGAACAGGAGTTGGAGTTGTTACGACGAAAGAGTGATTCTCAGCGAGCTTCAATCGATACCTTTCAGCGCTATGTTTTTGCTGATGATGCGCTCCAACAGAAAGCCGAATCACGGCTTGGAAGCACGTCGAGCGCAATTCAAGAGCTGCGTGCGCAAGCCGACGCGCTGCGGTCGCGGCTTGATGAAAGTTTGCGAACGTTAGAAACAGCAGAGCGGCTCTCTCCTGCTGGAAGCCTGGTACTGAGGAGTCGCGAGAGTATTGAGCGTGAGTCTCGTTGGATCGAGTTAACCTTGAGGCTTTTGGCTCCCGAGACCTCACCTGGCTTTGAGCAGTCGCTTGAGCGTGCGCAGCGAGTTAAAGCGCTCCAGGATAAGATCGCTGCTGAACGGCGTAAGATTCGTGAGCTAGAGAACGCAGGTGACCTGCAAGAGTATCAACGCGAAGAGGAATTTTACCGTGAGATGGGGCAGTAAGTTTGTAATACACTTTGCGCTTGGTGTCGCCATAGCGTTTTGTTGTGGTGTACGCTCAAGCGCAGCTCAGAGCAGTCGTTTTACCCTGCGAGCTGAGATTGCCTTCGAAGATAAGCCAGACCGTGCCTACGTTGCAATCTCACAGCTCGGGGATGTGGTATCGATAGCACCGGCAGTAGTAGTTGAGAATGAAAAGAAGAAGACGGTAGAGGTGGTAGGGCAGGTGTTTATGCCAGGCGATGGAGCTGATTGCATCGCACTCTTTTTTGTTGTTGGAAAGAATGGCACCGTCGGGTCAACTATCGCCGATCTGTCTCTCACCGGTGACGTTAAAGTTGCAGCGCTATCGCGCGATGCGCTCAGGGCGCAGCTTCAGGAGCGGTCGGTTGAGCTGCGTCAGAAAGAGGGGCAGGTTCGTGAACAGAAACAGTCTCTTAAAAGGTTACAAGAGGATGCTGATACGATTGGGAAGGTAGAAACCCTGGCGGCTGCTGAAGACGCTTTAGAGAACCTCAAAAACGACATTGCACGGTTATCTCAGGCGCTTGAGATAATCCAGTCGCGTTCCACGGCGTTACGCGATCTACCCACGCCACCTATGGCGCGGAGACGCGAGGCAGAGCTAGCCGCTGAGTTGCATGCAATATCGGTTGCGCTTAAGAGCACAGAGGCCGACTCATTGAAGCGTGTTTCACATGCCTCTCGCGAGCTGACGTCTAAACTTGAGCTAATCGAGACCACTAAGAACGAGCATATTGATCTGTTGCAGAATGAGCTACGCTCTCTCATCAGGGAGCGCGAAGCGCTGGAGTCAGGGGGGCGGTAGATTTTCACGCAAAAACGAGCTTCCCCTGAAGTAGCTTTTCTACTACCGTTTTCAGTATGTCAGACGATTCAACGAGAGATAGCAACGATGTCATTTTACCGCTGGCTGACGCGATTGTTCAGCGCGGCCTCGTTGCTCCTGCTATCTTTCTCCTTGAACTCAGCAAGCCTCTTACAGGGTGTATGCGCGAGCTGTGCGTCGGTGCAGGAGATGGCTTGTTGCGCTTTGCAGTTGGTGACAGGTTTGCCCCCGCTATTCGAGAGGTTTTGAGCTCATCCGAGAATGTTGAAGCCCTTATTACCCGTTTAGAGAGCCACCGTGATAGTCGCGGTGCTTCGGTTTCTCCGAGGCAAGTGTAGCGATGGGGGGCCTAGACCATGCAACCCCTGGCATCGTAGCCCTGCTTGTGACAGCGGGATACCTCCTCTATCGAGAGCTGCGGCGCACCACGCGCGGGTATCAACACCAGATTAGACGAATTCCGGGTATCGATGCTGTAGAAGACGCCGTTGGTCGTTGTGCCGAACAGGGGCGACCGGTGGTGTTTACCACTGCGCTCACTGATGTTGGTCCCGTGTTGTTTGCGTGCTTAGGAGTTTTACACGCAGTTGCTAAGAGGTCCGCCCAGTACAAGCTAAAATTGTGTGTACCCCAGTACTCACCAGAAGCGATGGCTATCGTTGAGGATGCAGTTCGAGAAGCATACCGAGATGCCGGGCGCGCCGCGGCGTTTGATCCGCAGAGTATTGTTTTTCTCTCAAGTGAGCAGTTCGCGTTTGCGTCAGGGTATATGGGGCTGGTGCACCGAGAGCAGGCGGGGGCAGCTTTTATGTTCGGTGTGTTTGCAGCAGAAGCTCTTGTTCTAGCTGAAGCAGGACAGCAGGTCGGTGCTCGTCAGGTTGCGGCAAGCGTTAGCCCTGAGCAGGTCGCATTCTTCATATGCACCTGCGATTACACATTGATTGGAGAGGAGCTGTTCGGAGCGTCGGCTTACCTTAGTAGGGAGCCGATACAGGTCGCTACCCTTGCTGCTCAAGACCGGTACAAGCTCTGTATGATTCTTCTCATTGTACTCGGGGTTGTGTTTGCCACGATAAACTCTATCTGGACCGACGCGCAGATTCCGCTGCCGCATAAAATTATCGCCGCAGACTTTGAAACGGTAAAAGGTGTGATAAGCGAGCTTGGAAGGGGGCTTTTTTGGTAGCCGAAGTGTCAACGTATCGAGCGAAGATTGTTAGGGTGATGACCTTTCTTGGAGGATTGTATTTCTTCCTGCACTTCATCATTCCTACTTCGATGCTTTCCACGGTTGTAACTGATGAGTCGCACAGTAAGATATCAAATGGATTTATCACTATCGGGGTGATGGCCCTTGGTCTTGGAGTATTTAACCTCCTTGTGGCACACGGCTCAAAGGTTGCCTTTTTACGGCGTGGGTGGATCAATAGCGCAGCCCTGCTGGCAGGGATGCTTCTTATGTCTGTCGCTACCGTAGCGCAGTGGACTCACGAGCTCTCAACTACAAAGGATGTGCGTAGAGTCCAGATTATCTCTGAGTTCGCGCAGCGCATCGTGAAGGATGAGCAAGAAGCCAGTGAGCAAAGCTCAAGTGGGCTCCGCTCTGCTCCACCTCTCTCAGAGCGTGTGGAAGCACTCTCGCGGTACACAGCTCAGGTGATGGCAGAGGTTGAGCGGACGGCAGAACAAGGATCTGATGGGGGAGAAGCGCGCCGTGTACTGGCCGAGGAGCTACGGAGTGGTCGTGCAAGCGTAGTAGCAGCACTGAAGGCGCTCTCTTCGTTACCATGGCACTCCCTGGGAGATGCACAGCAGAAGGCGCTCGATGCGCTCGTTCATGAAGGTAATAAAGTAGCTGGCTCGTACTTCGTATTACGACGACTTGATCGAGAGAATTCTTTTGTCCAGAAGGGGTACGATCTCCTATTCGATGGTCTCTTTAACCACCTTGGCTCAGCGATGTTCGCGCTCTTGGGGGTATATATCGCGGCAGCAGCGTACAGAGCGTTTCGTATTCAAACCTTTGAATCGGCACTGATGATGGTTGCCGCTGTTGTAGTGATGTTGGGGCAGATCTCATTTGGAAGAGAGATCTATGACCATATGCCAGCGATTCGTCAGTGGTTACTCGAGGTGCCCAACAGTGCTGCATTCAGAGCTATCCGGCTCGGTGCGGCCGTGGCAGGACTAATGCTTGCTATTCGGATGTGGCTTTCTATCGAGTCGCGCTCGTTTTCGTCGGGGAAGAAGTAGCTATGAAGTCGCGACGGATACTGTATGTAGTGATGATTGTAGCGGTAGCGCTACCGATACTTTTGGGGATTTCGCAGAAGCCCTCGCGGCTTGTATCAGCCGAGCGGATGTACGAAGTGCTCGATACTGTGCAGGTCAGCGAGAAGCGCGTGGCGTTGGTGTGGCTTGATTTTGGGCCGAATACGATTGCAGAGAATAAGCCCCAAGCTGAAGTTATTATAGAGCACCTGTTCCGTCGTCGTATCCCAGTATTGCTTCTCTCGCAGTATCAGCAGGCCACAAGATACTTGACCAGTATCCCAAAAGAGATCGCCGCGCGGCTTGAGCGTGAGATGCCAGGGCAGCGGTGGGAGTACGGTGATGCTTGGGTAAATGCCGGATTCCGGCCAGGTGGCTCTATCTTTATGCAGTCGCTTGCAGGTGCTGCTGACATTTCGCAATTCCTGGGGCGTGATGTAAGTGGGATGCCGATAGTGCACTACCCGCGTTTCGCAGCTATCGGAGATCTGCACGGAGTGGCACTCGTTGCACAGGTTACTGGTTTAATAGGAGTCTTCGACTCGATAGTTCAGTTTCTTCAAAAGGGGGACTATAGACCTACCTTGGTGCATGGATGTACCTCAATTACCATTCCAGAGGCTTACATATTCCTGGATTCTGGACAGCTTAAAGGGTTGCTCGAAGGGATAGCCGGTGCAGCGTGGTATTCTGAGGTGCTCAAGCGGCACCACCCAGCTACTGAAAATCGCGACCTGCTCGTTACGAACACAGCGCTAAGCACTGCTCACATAGTTCTGATTGGGCTTATTATAATTGGTAATCTCGTGCCTCTCTATGCGCGACTGCGGAGGCGAAATGGATAGTAATTCCATATGGTCTCTAGGGTCAGTTTTGCTTGGTGGTGTAGCCACACTCGCTATCTTTAGCTTTCTGGTGAAAGAGAATGCATTTTACCGTTTCTTT